>JAJZJI010000062.1 GCA_021828345.1 Microcaldota archaeon | reverse complement strand
TTCCATTAGAGATATGGGGAAATTCGTCTTGGGAACTATTAGATAAAAAAACTTTAGAAAATCTATTATTACCATTCCTAAATTTTACTTTTAAACGTGCAGTTAAAGTTATGCCTATTTATAAGGGCGCATATAAAAAGATTCAAAAAATTGAATCATTTGATGATTTTAAAAGCATACCTATTTTAGTAAAAGATTCCACATCAAACACCGTAGGTTTTCGTAATAAAATAAATGAGAATCCATATACCATGCTTCCTACCGATATTAAAAATAATTACCACATATATAAATCAGGAGGAACAAAAGGCACAGCAACACCAACATTTATAACACCTATAGATAGAGAAATAGAAAGTAGAGGATTTTCACGTGCATTTAAATATGCTGGATTTAAGGACTCTGATAGAGTACTAAGCACGTATAACCCAACACATAAGGGTGGGGAAGAAGCTAAAGAGGCAATGTTAAAAATTGGAGCAGCATATATGCCACGTAGATTAACTGATACCGTTGAAGATGTAATCAATACAATAAAAAAATATAAAATAAATTCTATAATAACAACACAAGGACCTATATCTGAAGGAGATAAGGTAGCTAAAGGTGGAGGTATTAGCTTACTATCATTAATTGAATCTGGCCAAGACACCTTGGAAGAGTATATTGACAAAATTGTTTTAGGAGGTTATGGCGTAATAGATGAAGTTATAAATTGGTCAAAAACTTACGAAAAACCTATTGCTAGTTTATTAGGGTCATCTGAAGCTATACCACAAGCAGGAAGTACGTTATTACAAACAAATACAAAAATATGTAACTATAACAATTTACACTTATTTAACGGACCACATTATGTAGAGGTAGTAAAAGAAGAAGATGGTATAATAGTCCCTGTAAAAAAAGGTGAAACGGGATTATTAGTTTACACCACTATTGCGCGGGAGGGTACCATATATATACGATATGCGCCAGGAGATGAAGCCACATTAATTAAAAATGAATCAGAATGTACATGTGGAATAAAAACCGAAATAATATCAGATATTAAAAGAATAGATAGCCCAAATGATATTATTTCTACAGGATGTTGTGTAGGTTAGATACTATGCTGAAAAAAATTAGAGCAGTATTTATTTTATTAAGACCTTATTCGTTGCCCGGATTATTTTTATTATATTATTTAGCAAAAGTTATAATTACAAATAGTCTAAATTTAAATCTTTTAAACATACTTATGTTTGTACCAGTATTTTTTGCTTGGACATTTTTAACATTATTTTTAGAAGCACAACATAAACATTCTAATAGAGAAAAAATCCCATATAGCTATCCGATTACTGCCTTATTAATTACGATATTATTTGCCATTTTTTTCAATGGATTAACGCCATTATTACCTTTAGTATTCTTTTTAATTTTTACTTATCTTTATACCAAGAAAAATTCAACTAGATTTTCAGGAAATACATCTTTTATTATGCGCGGCTTTATGGAGACATCATTATTCTTTTTTGCATTATCATTATTCTCAAATAGTTATCTAAATATACAAATAATATTTTTAGGCATAGCAATATTATTAATTACTTCAGCTAGAAATCTTCTAGGGGATATACGTGATACTAAATTTGATGAAACAACATTTTCTGTTAGTTTCGGAGATGGACTAAGTTATATTGTTTCGACAGTATTATATATATTTGGAGGATTTGTTTTATTTTTTATCTCTAATTATTCAATAGGTATAATATTTCCGTTAATATTAATGGTCATTCTATTATTATTTATAGATAATGGATACATGTTTCATAGACTTTCAGTATTATTATCTACTGTATTAATTTCAATGTATATTTTATTTTTAACGGGTAATAATAGTTTAATTATTTTATTAAACGTAATTTTTTTAAGTATATTATTTAATTTAGTGTTCTATGATTTAGTTCCGCGACACGCTAATCCAAAAGGTATTAATACAAAATTTGGAATTTTACCTTCCTTAAAAAAAATAAATAGTACAAAAAAATAACTTAATAATTGAGTTTTATGAGAGTAAATAATATAATTGGAGGGGCATCAGTAAACTTAAGTGGTAAATATTTTAAAGTTAGAAGCCAATTTTATAAAGATTTTGAAATCGAAGTGCCAGATGCAGAATATATAGATATATCTATAGCAATATCCAAAGTCAAACAGTCTTGGGATATTTCACAAGCACTAAGTTTTAAAGAAAGAGTTAACATTGTAAATAAAGCATCAAAAAATTTAAAATTTTCTAAAAGTGAGATTGAATCTGTAGTTAAATTAATTGGTATGCCAGTAAAATACGTTGAGGAGCAGATTTATCAAATCCCTAAGATTATGGCTAATTCTTGGAAATTAATATCTAGCAGATATGGTTTTAAATACGAAAAAATAGGTTTAGATTTTATAGAAAATGATATTTTTCATAAAATTGAATTTAGAATCGCAAAAAAAGGTTTTATATATGCAATCACTCCAGGAAATGATCCACGGATAACAGGATTAATAACTACGATTATGGTTTTACTAGGTATACCAGGCATAATTAAACCTAGTAAAACAGACAATATTATACCACAAAAGGTAGTAAACGCATTTATTGATGCAGGATATCCAAAAAATAGCTTAGCAGTTATTTTCTTCAATTCAGAAAAAGAAAATGCAAAAGAACTTAATTTTAAAATTTGTGACGACGCAGATATAATATGGCCATTTGGAGACGATGATACAATAAATAATTTAATACGGTTGGAAAAAAAGGAAATGTTAGACATTGATAGATTTACTAAAGATAAAAATGTTAATCCGAAGACTGAATTCCCAAAATTTTTAAACGAATTACAAAAAATGAAAAATTTAGATGGATATTTAGTGGATCAAATGATTGACCATTTTTCTTCTAAAACCATTTTAAGCCATAGATCTGGAAAATGCACATGCATATTAGATAAAAATTTTGATTTAGATAAAGCAGTTTCAATTATTTTGGATTCTGCATTTAGATACCCAATAGGTTGCAACGCAATGAAATCCGTATTTATTGTCAACTCTGTTTTTGATGAATTTGTGTCACTTTTATTAAAAAAACTTAATGAAATCGAAAGATTCATTGGGGATCCATTAAAATCTACTACTAAAATAGGTTATATTGATAATAAAACATTAACTTATCTAAAAAATAGGCTAAACGAATTAAAAAGACTACAACTAATTACATTAATACACGGTGGGAAATTTATCAGTGAAACACAAGCTACACCAATTTTAGTATCAACCAATGATATAAACTCAGAATTACTAATAAATGAAATCCCCGCATACATATTATGTTTGACTAAAATAGATTCTTTTGCAGAGGGGGTTGAAAAAATAAATAATATTGCTAAAAATAACCCAAAACTCGCGGTGAGTTATTTAACCACCAATACAGACCATATGAAAATGTATGTTAATGCCCATCATCTAAAGATAAATTATTTAACTACAGACATAGATGGTATAATACATGAGGGCAATGATTATATAATGCAACTTACAAGACCATATGTTGTACATATACATAAAGATCAATTAAAAACACATCCATATCGGCCAAGTGAATAATATGCATAAAAAAGCAGAAGAGTTGATGTTTGCAGACCTGCTTAGCTTTGGGGAGAACGGGAGGATTAATTTATTTAATGGATCTGCTTTTTTATTTCCTAGTGAATTTATCTTAAATTTAGAGGAGAAACTCAGTCCTGATGATATATATGAATTCGCAAAAAAAATGCCTATTCCAATAATAAAGATATTATGTGATAGAAAGATGGGAGATTTAGAACGGCTAGATTTTTTATTAGAGTTAGCCGAAGTTTTTGGTATGGGTAGTATAAGCATCCCTAACTTTGATCAAAAAAATAACACGCACGAGGTCACAGTAACAAATACAGAAAAAAACAAAGTATCATGCCACCATACAAGAGGTTATCTAGCCACTGCATTTTCCAGCTCGTTAAATAAAAAATTCGAGTGTAAAGAAAATGAATGTATTACCACAGGATCTGAAAATTGTAAATTTACTATTTACATTAAGGATTAATACCAGATATCTTAGACCCTTCAAATACCTTTTTCCCTTCAACAACCATACCATTATTTGAAAGACTAAATGTGAAATTATCTAAATCCTGATTTGTATTTCTCATCTTTCTAACTCTTATACTTCTTACAATTCTTTTTGCTATTTCTTGAACTTCAAGAGTAATTACACCGTCAGCAGCAAACTCACTTACTCCATCTACAGTAAGCTTTGCAGTTTCTTTTTCAGGAGATGATGTTATAATCACATTCGTAGTTCCCAATGTTTGTAGTTCATGCATAATAAGATATATCATGCGCTTCTCCGTGCTTCCGTTATAAAATACCCTGCCTTTCTGATCATATTCAGCATTAGGAAGAAGTTCATAATCCAATGGATTTACCTTTTTTGTAGATGTTGCAGGTGTTATATTCAAATCCCGCTTTGCATCCTGTTCTTGATTTAAGCGTGATACGGGTATTGCAAACTGATCTATACTTATCATAAGAGTTGCAAGGCTATCAAATGCAAGGCGTTTTGCCTTAGTCTGCGCGACTATATCCTCAATCATATCAAAAAGATTGAGCCTTGTTCTATCAGGAGGTATGCTAAAAAATGAGATTAAGTTCTCACTCTCCAATTTTTCAAAGTCCCAACCAAACTGAGAGGCCTGCTCTATCATATTCTTCTTTGGAGAATCCAAAGATAGATACAGTCCAGGATCACCAGCTAATGCCCCATTGTAAAGATACTGCATGCTAAATATACTCTTTCCGGCTCCAGGAGGTCCAGTAATAAGAACATTGAACCCCTTAGGAATCCCACCCTGTATGAGTTCATCAAACCCAGGTATACCTGTTTTTATTCTCTCCAACCACTCACCAACGGATTATTCTCACTATCGCCTATGATATAATAAAATAGAAAGCAATATATAACCTATACCCTACTTTCGTCATATAAGACATTTCTATTCCCACCAACCACAGCCACCAATTAGCTTAGCGGCGTTTCAAATATAAATAGTTAACTGCGTTTCATATTTGTATAGAGAATTTCAGATAGATATTTATATTAGAAAATTCACCTCTCTTATATGTGGTTGTATGGAAAGAACAAAAACAAATACTAATAAAATTTTAAAATATGCTGCGATAGGAATTGCGGCTGCAGGAATATCTGCAAGCACAACAAACACTATAGAGGCAAGAGGATTTTTACAAATAGGAATTGGCGCGTTAGGATTTGCAGGATATAATAACTGCGATATAAGCCCGTTCTACAATGCATACCAAGCATCAGTAAATGAATACCAGTATGGAACGCCATATGTTGGAAATACATTTGGATTTAATGGATTGAGCATAGGATACGCAAATAGAAATTTTGGTATAGGGCTTAATTTTGGCGGAAATTATTATAACACATATTCAGCGCCTTATATCCCGTATTATAATGCATACCAAGCATCAGTAAATGGATATCAGTATGGGACACCGTATGTAGGAGTAAGCCCATATTACAATGCATACCAGGCTGCAGTGAATACATATCAATATGGAACACCATATGTCTACACACAGCCAAACACATATTACAATCAAATCCCAGTTCAACAAAATAATGGATTAACGCTAAGCAGCACTGGGGATTCGCAAACTAGTAGTGCGCCACAGCAAACAGCGCAGTATCAACCTTACTATCAAAGCAATATGACAATGCCAGCTAAAACAATTATTTTACCACACAACGTAATAACTGGAACGTATACGCCAAGTCCAATAGTTAATGGAAGGCCATTAAGCAGCTACGCACAAAACTATAAGAGCGATGTTACATCAATAAAAAATGATCCTGCACCAATATCAAATATACCTTTATATAAACAATATGCTAGCACCATAAACAATAACAGAGTAACAGGGGATTCACTATTGCGTTATGAAACGCCTAAGAGTGTTGAGCATATTACTACAACCACTAAAACAACAAGGCTCTGGATTATATTGCCAGCTGGCGTTAATAGGAATGAATACATAAAAGAGCATAAAAGCGAACTTGAAAATGAATTAACATATGGAAGTAAAAACGCACCAGTGCATATTAGAAGTAGTACTATAATTGGAAATAGTAAAAACGCAACTGTGGAACTAGTTCAATTGCCAAATGCAGCTATTAACAATGCAGTGCCACTAAAACTCATTAGAAGAACAAATGTGGATACCCAGAATGCTGCAAACTTATCGAAAATGGCCGCAGTAGAAGAATCAAGTGCCAGTGCACATACGCAGTCATTTAATTGGATGAATATTTGGGTAACGGGAGCTGCGGTAGGAGCATTAATGTTACTAAGAAAAAAGATATATAGGGGCATTACTGGAAAAGAAGAGTAATAATTCATATCTTTTTCTCTTCTTTTGAATAGCCTTATGGCAACTTTAATATTTTTAACCCTGTAGCCGTTTTATTGCTATCTTTATTAATCTTAAATAGAGTATACTTTATTAAGAATCAAATCAAAATGTTGCGGTGCTCTTTCTCTTTTTAAGATATGTTGCCCTTACAAATGTTTCTAATGTATTTATGCAATCGGTATCTGATGAATGCATCTCAGTTCGCAATAGTTCTTTTACGCCCAGTTTTCTTTTACTGCGAGCAAAATCATAATCAAAATTATCTATTCCAATAACAAATGATTTTATATGCAGCATATTATGCTGCTTTATGAGTTTTTGAACTGACGTTTTGGCATTTGATAGTATATAATC
>JAJZJI010000061.1 GCA_021828345.1 Microcaldota archaeon | reverse complement strand
TTCCGTTATAACATAAAAATATACTATTTGAAAAGAACTGATTAATCTGCAAATCTGCTTCGATTATTCTATCTGGATTAATCTTTATTATAGAGCTAGAGTCTATACCAGAAACTTTACTTACATAGTCTATCGGCTCTGTTCCAAGCCATATTATCTTAGAATTTTGCAGTTTTAAAATGTTAGTTGCTTCATTTAAATTGATCTCTTTTAGTTTTGATAGATCTAAATCATCCATATTATTTACGAGTGCGTTATATAACTTTTTTGGAGTATCATTTTTATTATTAATATTATCGTTTGTAGTTTTAGTTGAGGTATTTGAATGATGTTCAACCATATGTTCAATAGATTTAACAAGATTTTCAGCATCCTTGCTCCATAATCCTTTTATTTCTCCTTCATTCTTACTATTGCTATCAATCATACCTTGTAATCTTATAACAACAGTGCACATACTTATGCCTCTTGAAAGTATGACACTAGTTATCTGTCTATATGGTATGCTATTATAACTAGTATTACCAAATACATTCTTTCCTGTGTATAATCCTAAAAATGAATTTTTTATTATAAGTATGCGTTTATCTGTTGCAATAACAAAATCTGGAGTAAATCCATAAAGTAATGATTGACGTATGAAAAAATGCATTTTTTCATCTTCACGCAGAAGCGAAGCTACCTCTTTTTTGATTCTACTTTCGTAGAAACCCATACTACCACCAATATATTATATATAAAAAAGAGTATATACAGCTTACTAATGGATTAGTTTATCACATTTCTAATAATTAATTGATAAAAACGAATACTACTTTGCAAACTTTATATAGATTCTACGATACAAAAATAAGACAGATATTATTAATATAGCTATAGTCGCCAAATAAATGTATAAGAATTGCGATGCTGCAGTTTTATTTATATTAGAACCTATTGAGATTGTTAAAAGTACACTTAAAAAACCGATGAACGCGATAACTAATGAGTGAACGGTAAAAATCATGCTAAAAGCAATACTCTTATTATCAGTACCTTTTCGATCCTTAATGCGATAGAATAATGATGGTAGATTCATAAGATATGGGTACTTTTCAAATAATTCATATCTATATAGGATCATTAATGATAACAATAATGAAACGCAAGTAAATATAAATGGCGCTATAAACACCGTTGCTTTGCCGGTATATACACTAAAATATATTCCAAACATCCAGGAGAATATAAGTAGTACCAATCCAATTGCAATGAGTAACCTTGCTGCATCTTCTAAGGGATGCCGCTTAAGAGATTTAATTGCCATAGTTGATAAACAAAACACAACTATTTATGCGTTTTTAAATTAAACATTTAAATTTTATTTTGAGTGGGATAAAGAGATTAACCAAATACCTTTATAAAGTTATTTAATATAAAATTTAGCTATTGGCTTTTAACCCTACATTATAAGCCTCGAGAGGGAATTGAACCCCCGACCTCCTGTTTACAAGACAGGCGCTCTACCCCTGAGCTACCGAGGCAATTACTAAATTGCATATATTCTTCTTGGGCAATATATAGAATATAACTCTAATATATGCACAATAAAAAATAAATACCCATTTAGTCCTTTTTGAAATGTATTTTTTTATTTGCAGATAGCTTTCTTTTAGGAATTCCCATAAATCCAAAGAATAAAATTAAAATTCCTATAAACTCCGCGTAATATAACAGCACGGGGAAATTTATTATATAAAGCGTTCCTGCAATTGTTATAACTATAACGCCAAGTGCAATCAATAGAATACTATAGTTTTTTGTCTTTAAAAATGACTTTAGTGCAAGTATTATAAGCGCAAATGCAGCGGGTATTGTGAGAAGAGATGATGCAATTACATCCTGTATCGGAAGAACAACATTGTTAATTATTATCCCATTTACAACTATAGACTTTGGTATTGGAAGCGTAAATGAATACAAAAGAGTTATTATGCCAATTATTGCAATATATACAATCCAAATATATTTTATTTTATTTGATTTTAGCATAAGAATTGAGCCTATAGATAATATCCCGACAAGAATTGCTATTAAAAATACATATAGCTGTATGAAAATTTCAGACCAGTAGTTAAAATATATTATAGATTCTTGAAGAACTGTAAATCCGACAAGTGCAACGCCTATCCCCCAAAACAGATAGGATTTACTAATTTTTCTCTTTTTTAATAATAAATAAGAGAGCAGAAATGATAACAGTGATAGTACAAATATTGAGAGCCCGATAGATATTTGCATCGCATTCATTTACATTACCTTATTTTTTATTACCGGTTATTACAAATGCAGCTCCAGTTTTTAGCGTTGTTATCTTGACATTTGCAAATCCATTCCTTTTGAAGATATTTGCGACTTTACTACTATCATTTTCCATTATGCTTTTTACCAAAAATCTATACGCGTCATTGTCTACAAAATAACCCTCCATGCGCATTATCTTTGAATATATTTTAAATAAGTACTTATCAAAACCAACTTTAGGCGCGGCCATATCCATTAATGTGATTTTACCATCCTTTTTCAAAACCCTATTGACCTCTTTTGCAAATTTATTTAGATCATCAAAATCGCGCATTGCAAATGCAGATGTTACAACATCAAAAGTATTCGAATCAAATGTTATATTAAGCGCATCGCCATTGATTAATTTTATAGGTAGATTACACATTTTTATCTTATCGATTCCAACTTTTAACATATCAGCATTAAAATCAATTCCTATTATAGATGCATCTTTTTGATTTTCAATGGCCTCTTTATATAGAGTTATTGCAAACTCACCAGTACCGCATGCAATATCTAAAAGTTTGAATGATTTTTTATTTGGCATCGCAAGCTTTGCAGCAGTTTTGCGCCATTTTCTATCTATTCCAAGGCTTAGTATACTATTCATCAGATCGTAGTTATCATGAATTCCGGAAAAAAGATTTTTTATATATGTACTCATTAAATCAACCAAAATTTATGCGCCTATTGGGAAAAAAATAACAATAGCCTCTATCCAAACAACATGTGTTATTATCGATGATAATATACCATATTTATAAGCTATTATGCTCGTTACAATGCCCACAATTACCGCTGCTGCAAAAAGCACAATATTTAATGTGGATAAATGTATAAGTCCATAATACATTGCACCGGCAACCCATGGAATTTTTTTAAAGAATCTACTCTTCTTTTTAACATAAACCTGCAATGCGCCTCTCCAATAGATCTCTTCACAGATGCCTATTAGGGCAAGCGTAGGCATTAGTATTAGTGTTGGAGCATTGCCATATATCATCGTATATACATTGCTAACGCCCTTTTGTATTCCAAGTAGTATAGTTGCGTAATAACCAATGTAGAACAGCAAATATAATATTAGAGCGCCTATTATTCCAATAGTTATGGCTTTTATAATACTATTATTCGACCATTTTATCTCTCGTCCATATATGCGCAATGAGATGATTGCAAGTATTATTACTGATACTAACATCGCATATATGAAAATAGTATTAAGCACAATAAATGTTAAGGGCCATAAAAGCAGCGGAAGCAGTATGAACAAAAGTTCTATTAACTTCATTTTATTACCATTAATTTATCTGAAAATTTTACAGTGCGGCCGTTAGTATTGCAAAAAATATCACAAGCATGAATGAGAATGCGTGTATAACATTAAATCCCATATAGCGCTCAAATGTCTTATTCGATTTGTATGATTTTATCGCATTCGATACCATTATAGCAAATGGTAATAATATAAATGATGAAAGTACCACAGGAGGCATAACCTTCAATATTACGCCAATTACTACTAAGATATAGGGTATCGCAACCCAGAACAAATAGAAATAACGTATATGCTCATTTTTATTTATTATTACCACACCGCTCTTTCTACCATGCTTCTTATCCGCCTTCTTATCAGGAATTTCATTAACCACAAGAAGCGTTGTTACTAATATGCCAATAGATGCACCAGCTATTGCCGCAGTTATTGCATAATTAAGAGAGTTTGCAACTATTGCAAAACTACCTACTGTTACTGCAAAATAATTTATTGCCATTAAAGGCTCAGCTAGAAATGGTACACGCACTAAATACTTAGCATAAAATAGTATTGATAACACGCCTATTATCAAGAATGGCAGTATTATAGGATGATTTACAAATATGTATACGCCTATTAGAAGCGCAAATGCAAATGTTATAATACCGAGTGCAAGCGTTCCTTCAAGTGTTATAAGCCCTTTCTTTAATAGAACACTGCCTCCGCTGAATTTGGTCTGCTTTGTTTCCTTATCTATTCCCTTTTTAAAATCTATATAATCGTCAAGAACATTTACTGATATCTGACCAAGTAGTATGCCAATTACAACCAGTATTGCTGTAATTATATTTATGCTATAGAATATATCAGCTGATAGCATACCAACAACAGATGCTATTGGTGCCAATAGAATCGTTGGCTCAAGCATTTCCTTAATATAATATTTTATCGTACAAAACACCTAGCCCCTAAGCATTCTTGATGCTGAGCTACTGCTCAATGATCCTTCATCAAGCTTAGAATTTATATAGGTTATTGTATGTATCTTGTGCGTTGCGGAAAGCCCTGCGAGCTCCTCTATAATCTCATTTTTTAAGCGTTCATCAATTTCGGGATTTATTATGCTGCGCTCTATGTCTAAAATACGCTTCTCAATCATCTTTATATGTCCTACAATCTTTGATATACCAAAATCAGATTGGGATTTAAGTCCTATCTTCATCTGCATAGATTCTACACGCCTTGAAGCCTCCATTACATCGCTAAGATATTTGAGAGGCTTTTTGTATAACCCCTTTCTTGTGAGCGTTATAGCATTATTCTTTGTATATCTCTTCTTAAACATCTTAAGCGGCAATACTAATATATTCTCATCCTTTCCAAGACCCTCGCTCTTACCCATATAATGTCCATACTCCTTTGTTATTGCATTACGCATGTTATTATCCAATGAATAATACAGATTTATATATGATGAAACCGCGCTGTCTATTATATTTCCAAACTCCTGTGGATCTATTTCATCCCCTAACTTTAATTTATTTATTGTGGTTGTTATCTGCTTTATGGATCGTTTTGCTTTTGTAACATTTAATTGTAATTCCTCAGATTCCGCCTTATCTATTTTAGATAGTAAAAATGATATTGCGAACAGAAGTGATTTAATGGGCAGGAGATTTAATTTTGAAACGATCTCTTTTGATACGCTTCTTCTCTTTATGCCGCTTACCGATTTTCTCTGCACTCTCATCAATTATCTCCTGTTTGATTTTTTGTTATATATTGCCTCATTAATTGAGTATTTATTCAATACCTTAGCCTTCACTTCGTCAACATTTTCTAGGCCGTAGCGCCTCATCTGATGTTCTGCCTGATTAAGTTTATTAATATAATGGTTATATGCTTTTATACATGCGGCATACGCATCCACTTCATGCTGATTTTTTGCGCTTATTTTTATTGAGAGCATACGCTTCTCTTCTACAGCCATATCAGCATTAGGAGCGTATATTTTTGCATTAAATATTGCGCTTATGCGTTTAATTGTTGCGCCAATCTTCTTCTTATCCGTAGCGATTATAGATGGCGTACCAATTGAATTTATTATTCGTGCAAACCAGTTTATGCCAGCGTGCGCCTCGCTGCCCAAATATAGCGTATTACCATCTAAATCTACGCATGCAATAGCAGATCTCTTTCCAGAATCTATACCCACTATTATATGAGTCAATCATTCACCACTCTTAATTTGTCTGATTAATCACATAATTTATCGCGCTATTTATTGAATATGGAATTGCCTGATATTTGCAGTCTATTATGTATGTTGGGACTGTCGTTATGTTATAGAATGCTGCCAAATTGGATTGGCTATCTATTGTTGAGGGAGCATTTACCATGCAGCCATTGAATTTTGATACGTTTAAGCCCGAACCCTCTACCATCTGATATAATGTTGCATTTGAGATAGGCTTTCCATTATAATCCAAACTCAAATTTGATATAAATGCATTGAATTTTGGCTGAGTTGAGGCACATTCGAGATAATCGCCTAACTGCTGCGTTGATGATCTTCCGTATGAACCATAATAGCTCTGTGCATATTGAGTAAATAGGAAGTTATAGCTCACATTTATTGTGTTGCCATATTTTTTTGCTAGTATAATTGATGCATTTATATCGCTTATAAAGCTTGGGGCATATGGATCTGTAAAGTAATATACAGGCAGTGGTTTTGAGTAGTTGCATAAGTATTTGCCTGCAATCGATACCGTATCTAATGAAACAACCTTATTTGAGGTATATGTACTAGGCTTTAATGTAGATAGATATGCTGAACTAAGTGAGAGATTTTTATTTAGTATAAAGGATATGTTAAATGTCTCATTTTTATAGAGTGGGTCTTTATATGGAACAATAGCAAGCCACATACTCTGATTTGTCAGATAGTATATTTTTGACTGATTTATTAAAGAGGAGTACTCCACAAGTGAGAGCGATGAATTCATACTGCCATAGCTTGCAAGTATACGTCCGAGCGCAGCATGCACGCTTTTTAATTCGGATGCATTTATCGCGTTATTTGGTACACATGTAGCATTTATTACATTACCATTACATGTCTCAACTACGGTACCCTGCTTAAATGTAGCAAGAGCGAATGCTAATGCTATTAGTATTAAGACAAGTATTATAAGAGATATATGAAGATAATCTAAGCCGCCCATGCGCGTTGCGGATTTCACTATAAATACAGGTTCCTTTTTATCAGATTTGTTCTTTGA
>JAJZJI010000060.1 GCA_021828345.1 Microcaldota archaeon | reverse complement strand
TTGATTATTATAAAGTTGTATATAGTAATTGTAACTTATTCCTAATGCTTGCTTTGAAACAGTATAATTGCTATTGGACATTGCCATCAATGTAAATACTTTTTGCATTGATATTTCAGATCCATTACTAATAAGACCTATCTGGCTATATTGCCAGGTAGCAGGATTTGTTGTATTAATATAAGAGTACCAATTTGATGGACTTCCAGTAGAAAGTAGCTTTGATACCATACCCTGTGCTTGTATTTGCATTACCTGATTATTATTGAATGATGAAGACATTTCCGTATTTAAATTAAACCATGCATAGAATAAAATGCTTATCATTGTCCCAAATATTACAATAGCAAATATAAAGTCTATGCTCCAAAATTGCTGTTTTGTTTTCATCTTAAACCACTATTGCCAATTGAGACATTTACATATTTAGTCTGCATCTGCTGTAAATAAAGTAGTGCTATTTGCTGCTGCGTAAGAGATGTATTGTATATTTGTACATTTTTAATTTGGGCAGTTGAATAACCTCCAAAACTATTGCCACCTACCCAGATATTTTGCAAATTTGTATAAAACTGCGGATTACTTGAATTGATTACAAGATCTCCATTAATATAACCTTTATAATATGTTCCATTATATAATCCACATAGAAATGACCATTGATTAAGCCTTACAGCACCACCTGACATTGCTATTTCACCTGTTGTAGCACCATTTGTTGATGCATGTATATTTAAGCTATAATCTGTTGGTGATGAAGCATTTGGAATTATACCTATCATAAAAGACTCATATTGACCACCAATAAATGCATTATTCGGCTGCTGTGCATTTACTAATGCGCATACTGTTATCTTAGATGTAATCCCTGGTACAGTTTGACTTTTTATATAACTTTTTCTAAGTGCTGTAAATTTGGGTACTGCATTTGGTGAATATAACTTGGAAATATTTATTGCAATATTTCCAAAATTAATTATATTAATCCAATCAATTGTAAATTCATATATACCTGGTTTAAAATTAATAGAATCTTTATTTGTTGAATCAGGAACAAGCCAATTCTGCATTGGTAATACAGAAAATGCCTGTTGGTTTAATTTCTTATAAAATATGTTTGCACCTGCCTTATGATTGATTTTAATTAAATAGCTACTATTAAGATATACATATATATATGCTGAAAGAAACGGATTAGGCCCATTGGCAGCTACTGAATTGTTATTAAGTTCATTTAATGTTAAAGGAAATGGGATTGTATTATACCCTAATATTTTTTTTGTATTGAAACCACTATAAGAAAATCCGAAGCCATTAGAAGAATTTGTTATATTCAAAAGCCCTGATTCATTGAATATTACATTTGCAGGATTTAGAGGGTTTGGGTTGACTGAATCATTCCAGAATTTCTCATATGCAGGTATAGATGTAATACTACAACAAAAGGCCCCTTTTACCATTGCAGCTTTTGCAAAAAATCTGCCTGCATTGAAATTGTTTATATTGCTGACTACAGGAGCTTTGTATTTGTATGTAATTTTGCTTGAAGAGGATGTGCTTGAAAATGACGGCGCAAAATCATTCATTGCTCCATCAAGAGGCAACCATGCAATCAATGGTGCATTTCCTAATGGACTTCCTGTTATGCCTTCTTCAAAAAGCTTTGATACTTGTTGCTGCGTAAATGATGTGTTGTATATCTGCACATTTGAGATGCTACCATTGAATGAAGTTAGTGCACCTAATGGATCCCCCCCTGAGATGCCTCCTATGCTAAAATCCTGGACCTGGAGACTTGCAGGCGAATATATAGGTAAAGCTTTGCTTGGAATGCCATCTATGTAAATAATCATAGTGTTATTTGTTAGGTTCATTACGCCTGTTATCAAGGCTTCATTGTTCTCAAAAAGGCTTGCATTTAATGTATTTGAATAATAGCTTGTAGAAGTGCCATTGTTCAAAACTGCTGAAAAATTGCTGCCACTTATAAATATTCCAAAGAGGTTTGTTGCGCTATATATGCTTGCAATGTTCTGCATGCCTTGTAAACCGCTCCAATCAACCCATGCAGATATAGTTAGGGTATTTGTATTAAAAGCATTGTTTTTCAGATATTTTGCATTAATAACACCTTTTATAAAATCACTGCTATTGAAAAGAGGAGCTGATAATGAAGTTGCATTAGGTATAGGAGACCTCCATGAAACATTATTGAAATTTCCATTTGTAATAGTATTTTGAGATGCAAAATTATATGCAGAACTTCCGAATCCAGAGGATAATGGGTACCATACTGCAAGATTGTTGAAATTATAGCTTAAATGCAATGAATTAAATGAAATAGATGATTGCGGCTCTATAACAGAGACTGCAACTGGACTCACTGTGCTGTTGTTGCTTGTAACAAATGCAAAATAATTATTGTTATTAGATGCTAATATTGAAGTATAATTGCCATTGCTTGACATTGATCCATAAACACTTGACAATGAAACAAGATATTTTGATGTTTCATTGCTTGTGATATTGAGAGCGAGTTCGCCAACATTTATATAGGTAACATTGTCAGCAGTTGTAAAATTTATGTTTCCTGTATACTCATTAGCATTTCCATTCAAAGGAAACCATCCTAAAAGACTTTCTTTTGCCAAGGGCTGGCCACTTATACCTTCTTGGTACAAAGTATCAATCTGTAAGTTTGACAATGAAGTATTGTATATTTGCAGGTTTGCAATTGAGCCATTGAAATCTTTTAATGATGCAGAAACATTTCCGCCTATTGCAAAATAATGCGCAGATGGATTTGTTCCAAATGTCTCAATATTTTTTGATTCAACTCCTGCAATCGTTCCATTTATATATTCTATAGGAACTAAATAAGTCGTAGAGCCAGGCACTTTTGTGATAACACCAGAAACAAATGTCCATTGATGCAAAGGAATAGGTGCAGAAGAATTTACAAAATTCCATTGCGCTCCATTATAGATTCCAAGCTGCAAGATTGCATCTGGAAGGATTTGCCAAACAAGAGTTTCAGAAGGCGTGCCTTCTGAATATATCACTTGAGGCGCAGAAGAGTATGAATTCAGGTAAATCCATGCAGAAATAGTATGAGATGCAAAATTATTGCTTATTGGGGCAATGTAATTATTTAAGATTATAGATGGCTTTAACCTGCTCGCATTAAATGTGGCTGCTTCAACAGCAGCAGCCTGCTTTAATGATATTACCCCTTGAGGAGAATAATTCATAGGCCTTTCATTGATATATAAACTGCCGTTTGAATTGTAAAAATACAAATCAGTGCCGTTTATCAGAGGCACTGAATAAAGTTTTATATTGTTTTGAGATTTTATTTCTGTGCCATTTATATGCAAATTTTGATAATTGGTCAATGCTTCTGCTGTTATATTCTGCCCTCCTATCTTCATTGAACCTATAACCATCCCTGTGTTAGACATCAAGATAGAATACTTTACATTATCAATTGTAGGGACAAGGCTAAGCGCGAGCGAAAATCCATTGCCGCTGCTGCCAACAGTGCCTATCTCTGTAGCAATATTCTGGACAATAAGTTGAAGCGAGAGAGAAGCCTGATTAGAGACAAGGCTTGATCTCTGTACTATTATAGTCATAAATACAAGCAGGAAAATTACAAGTATGACAAGGTAGATCATTAAAAATTCAAGCGCAACCTGTATTCTGTTTTTAAAAGCCATGAAATCCTGCAAATAGTTATAAATTATAAATAAGAATGAATATTTTAGACTCTTTTAATAAACACATTTTAAACTTTTTATTTGTTTGTTTTATTTGTTGTTATTACTGTTATTACCATTACTTTTTATTACTATTTATTACTATTATTTTTATTTATTTTATTTTTTTATTATTTATTGTTATACTGCTTTTTCTTTTTGTAGACTTATTTTAGACTACCTTATACTGCTGCTTAAATTTGTTGCATTATGTTACCACATTTCTAAATATCGCAGAAGGCATTACGCCATTCGGTGGGTATGCTCGTGCAATAAGCCAGTAAAGATTTATTGTACTTGGATATCCCTCAGAATATGCTGAGACTACCAGTCCTTTATACTTGTTTTGATGTACCTGCTGTGCTAGAACTGCATTGGTAATTGTCTGATTTAAAGGCACAGATGCTTCATTGCTAAAATTTGATATTTGGATAATATTACCTGTATTAACCCATCCTGCTGATGCGGACTGATTTAAAGGATTAACAACAAAATAAGTAAAAACATTGTGCGAGCTCTGGTTATCAAATGGAATACTGTTTGATACAGATGAATTTTGCGAGATTGTTGAGTATGGAATCTCCTGCCCTCCTGGCAGATATTCAAATACATTGTTCAAATATGTGGAATTCAGTGGTACTGGACCTGTGGAGGAGACAATAACATTATATGGGAGAACATTATATGTAGGATTGCTGCTTATGTTATAAGGCATAATATTAAAAGAAGTAATTTTATCTGTATTACCAAATGTCGAGATAGCCCACCCTGCGCCGCATGGCGTCGAAGTACATGAATAAGACCACATAGAATCAATTATTATCGGCATAGGTGCAATTCCACCATTATTTGCAATAAGATAAGTTGCTTCATCAGGAACATTATTAATCATGCTGATGCTTCCAGGAGAGCCTGAAACAATGCTTGGAATATATGTTCCATATAAAATACCAGGCTGCCATATAGAACTGCTAACATTAAAGTTGCTGTATTCCAAAAAAACCCTTGCACCGTTGTCATATTGCCCATAGAGCAAAGAGAGCTGCGGGGCTTCGCCGGATATTGCGCTAAATGAGCTTTCATTGCGCGGAGCAAAACCCATTGTAATATTGATTTCGGATGAAGCAGGAATTCCACTTGCAAGCTTAAGCCAGTAAACAGTATTTGAAGAAAGATTACTATTGCCTGCAGCAAGCCAAGATGGTACCATTGTCATATTTTCAGTGTAAAAAAAGAAGACATTATGTAGATCACCTGCCTCATACTGCGCATATTTGCTGCTATTTACAACAAGCATTTGCTGAAAAGGCGCTGGCGTGGCCTGTGGTTGAGAGTTATGTAGAGTTATTGGGACATAATAATAATTCTGTATGTATTGCAACTTATTAATTGCATTTGTAACTTTGACTGATGCACTCCCTTCAATACTAGAATTTTCACCGCAATCATATAAAAATTTGAGCGTTGCATTGTAGCTGCATATCTTATAGCGTATTGAAAATGAGAGGTATGCTTGAGAGTTATTGAAATTATATGCTTTATTCGGAAGTATTACACGGCAGTATACTTGGGATCCATAAAGAGCATACATTTTATTACAGGTTCCTGTAAAGGAATTGATCCCTTTAAGCCCAACATCTGTTGCTGTAACCACTATTGTATTTTCAGGAAATGCAACGGCCGATGCAAGACCTGTTCCAGCTATATCTGTAAATTGTATTACAAAAGACATGTTTGTTGAATTTTCATCCAATAATGCACTTTGGCAAAAAAATGATGATGAAATTGTACACTGCGAAGGAATGTAATTAATCGGACCTGCCTTAGAAAAAACAACAAAAAGTACGCCAAGCACAATCGCAATAAAAACAAACGCTGCAGCATACTTAATCAGAAATTCAAATGCTGTTTGAACCTTGAAAGGTGTTTTGCGTGAAATGCATCCGCTGATTTTTTTGCAAATATTAATTAAGTCCATAAAATTTCAATTGATATTTCAATTAGCAGTTTAATACCAATTATATTATAGACTTTATTTATTAATGCTTTTGCTTTGGATACAGCAAATTTAAAAATTTCAAATATGCTCCCATAGAAAATGTATGCAGAGATCTTTTCATGTTCCAGTAAAAGTTAAGTACAGAATTTAATACACTGCTAGATGAAATCAAGCGCATATAGGATTCAGAAGTCTGAATTCCTATCAAAAGCTGCCTTTTCTCATCCCTTACTATTTTCTTTAAAAGTGCAGCATTCAATCCTATTTTTATTATTGGTTTTATTTTTAGGAATCTGCTTAAAGAGGAATATTTGTAAAACTTAAAGTTTAGCTTTTTCAGACTTGTACCCCTGCTTATAATAATGCCTTGCTTGTTTTTTATTGATACTATAATTGCATTGCTGTATTTTTTACGCAGTTTGGATATGAGGACAATCTCGTTTACCATATTTATGCCCTGTTTCCTATACTCTCTTAGCACACAAGCAGACCTTAGTTCAACAATAGGGTTCATGCTTTCAGAATAGCCTATGAATTCAGATCCTATATATGCTATTATCCTCTTGTTTCTTTTTACTATAACTGCGCCAGTCTTTACCTGGCTGCGGATGTTATTTTCATCAACAGCAAAAACAGCATATCCTGACTCATTTGAAATCATGTTCACAAACTTGACGATTTTTTTAACATCGTCTTCGCATGCAGATCTCCTTATCAGGTTTGTTTCAATATTATCATAATTAGAATTTGCCATGTATATATCAGTTTGTTTTTGGGTTTTATAGATTATGCATTAAGTATTTGATTTTAATGATAGGCATCTGGTCAGCTGCCTTTTTTCCATCAATATTTATATATTTTTATAGGATATATTTTATCTAGTAAATGATATAAATATGAATTCTGAATGCTTTTTTATTTTTCCAGTTTTATATCTTATAAAATTTTTGAGATGCTGGGATAATTAATAATTAATAAAATACTTAAAGATATTTAAATATTTATTTATTGAATTTGAATTTAAACTTTTAAAACTTAAAACTGGTATTTATGTCGAATGGAATAGAGCTTACTGTTGCAGGCGCCTTGGTTACAGACGACGGAAAAGGCATTGCAAGAATTGATTCAAAGGCAAGAAAGCTT
>JAJZJI010000059.1 GCA_021828345.1 Microcaldota archaeon | reverse complement strand
TATCGCAGAAGAAGGAAGGGGAATACGGGGATGGGGATGAACTTCTACGCAGTACTGCAGTGCTGATTGCAGCTTTTGCTTCTGGCCAATCATGGAATACACATCGTGCACTTGATACTAGGGGTAATTTCAGAGATCCTGCAATTACAAATGAATTTAAGGCTGCGGAATCATCAAAGTGGAAGAACATAAATGCATTTGACATAAGTGAGGTTATATGTAAGGACATACCTCATCATGTATTTATGAGCTGGATGTACTATAATGTAGAATGTAGTAGACATGAAACCTACAAAAAAGCATGGATTAATCTTTCGAATACCCTTGAAAGGCTTGAGAACGAAAGTACTACAAGTGTGCGATAATAACGACCATAAAAATTTAAATCTGCACTTTATAATATAGCTTTTGCTCTCGTTAAAAAATTATCTTCGATAGAAAAAACAATTATCTATGTATGTAAATATTTACGTACATCTAAAAAAGTAAGGGCACTATTTATAAACTTATTTTTCAATCAATAATTTGAAACTATATAAAGGGGGTAATATGGCGATACAGTTTGTAATAAAAAGGAATGGATCTAAAGTTGGTTTTGACAAAACTAAGATATCATCTGCAGTGCAGCGCTCTTTTTCTGGAGTATATCCTATGCAAGATGAAGAGAAGCATTTGAACATAGCATTATCAGTTGCTGATGCAGTTATTTTGCAGCTTAATGGTATGGATAAACAGGAGATAACTGTTGAAGAAATACAGGATATGGTTGAGAAGGTATTAATGGAAAAAGATCCAAATGTTGCAAAGGCATATATTTTATATAGAAATAAACATTCAGAATTGCGATTACTAAAAAAGTCAATGGGTATACCAAGTGATGATCTTAAAATGCCTATTAATTCATTAATAGTGCTCTCGGCCAGATATCTATTAAAGAATGATAAGAAAGAGATAGTGGAGACCCCAAAACAGCTATTTAGTAGGGTATCAAATGCAGTTGCTTTAGCAGAATTAAATTATAATAAGAGTAAAGAGGAAATGGAAAATGTGGCAAATAGTTTTTATGATGCCATGGTATCATTTAAGTTTATGCCAAATTCTCCAACATTGATGAATGCGGGTACCGCATTGGGTCAGCTAAGCGCATGTTTTGTGCTTCCTGTGGGTGACTCTATGGAAGAGATATTTGATGCAGTCAAATATACCGCAATAATACATAAAAGCGGTGGGGGCACAGGATTTTCTTTTTCAAGGTTAAGGCCTGCAAATGATATCGTACGCGGTACAAGCGGCGTTTCGTCAGGACCAATATCATTCATGAAAATATTTGACGCTGCAACAGAACAGATAAAACAAGGCGGCAAACGCAGAGGTGCCAACATGGGAATTTTGCGTGTGGATCATCCCGATATACTTAATTTTATAATGGCAAAGGAATATGAAGGCACACTTCGCAATTTCAACATATCTGTTGGCATAACGGATAAATTCATGAAGGCACTTGAGAATAATGGTGAATATGAATTATTGAATCCTAGGGATAAGAGATCTGTTGGGAGATTAAATGCAAAGGCTGTATGGAATCTTATAGTGACTATGGCATGGAAAACTGGAGATCCAGGTATAGTATTTCTTGATAGGATGAATGCAACATTTTCAAATCCCGTTCCAACATATGGGCCTATAGAATCAACAAATCCTTGTGGTGAACAACCATTATATCCATATGATTCGTGTAACTTAGGATCTATAAATCTTGCAAAAATGGTAGTGAGAAAGGACCATCATTATGAGGTTGATTGGGATGAATTAAAAAAGACTGTGCGTATCGGTGTGCGGTTTCTTGATGATGTAATAGATGCTAATAAATATCCACTAAAACAGATAGAGGATGTATCACGTTCTATACGCCGAATAGGTCTTGGTGTTATGGGCTGGGCAGACATGTTGATAAAACTTGGTATTCGTTATGATAGCAATGAGGCTATAATGCTTGCAGAGAAAATAATGGCGTTTATATCGGAAAATGGTCGTCGTATGAGTGAGGAGCTTGCAGAGGAGCGCGGACCATTCCCTGAGTTTAAGAATAGCGTTTGGTATAAGCTTGGTCATAAACCTCTAAGGAATTCAACAGTGACAACAATAGCCCCAACAGGCACTATAAGTATAATAAGTGGCGGCGCATCGCAAGGTATAGAGCCAATGTTCTCGGTAGTGTATATGCGAAATGTTAAGGATAGCTTAGGTTCAAATTTAATAGAAATAGATAATGAATTTGAGCGCTATTCGCTTGAATATAATTTTTATTCGGAGGAACTTATGAAAAAGCTTGCAGGAATGACCTCAATACAAGAGGTTGAGGAGATCCCTGAGAACGTGAGGTCATTGTTCGTAACCGCTCATGATATAAGTCCCGAATGGCATGTGCGCATGCAGGCCGCATTCCAAAAATATACGGACAATGCTGTATCCAAAACAATAAATTTCCCAAACCATGCAACACCTCAGGATATTGAGAATGCGTATAAGCTCTCTTATAAACTCGGTTGTAAAGGTATAACTGTATATAGGGACGGAAGCAAGTTTGTGCAGGTTTTGCAGGCGGTTGATAAGGACAGGAAGCAGAGTTCTTTAATTGAATCTAAAAGGCAGCATGAAAATAAACATACTGAAATATCCATATCTACTATAAAGGAGGGTGCAACGAGCTATGTTTTTGCTCCAACAAAGGAAAAGGATTGTGAGCAGTGTGGTTCAAAGATGGTTGCATCGGAGGGATGTTTTACCTGTACTAAGTGTGGATTTAGCGAATGCAGCTAGTCTATTAACATAGTTGCTTTTTTTATGTTTTTATTTTAATTGTTAAATGATATTTACCAGAAGATAGATTAAGAGCGCAAAACCCATTGCCAGAAGGCTCAGATTTCTGCTTCTGTTAAATAATGTTTGCGTTCTGAACTTTTTCCTCAAATATATGACGCTAACATAAACAAGTACTACATCTATAATACCAATTGAAATCATATAAAATATATTATGGTAAAAAGCGCTTTTTACAAAAAAAAGATATATGCTTAAAATGATTGCAATAAAATATAAAAATGCAGAAATGATCGCGCTATAATATACTCCTATATATTTTACTAAGCTTTTAACGCCTCTTTTTCTATCCCCTTTATAATCCCTGATAGTTCCATGTATCTCACGTGCAAGTCCGCTTGCAAAAACAGTTATTGATATTATTATTACTGTATAGCTTATTGTATAGGATGCAACATAACTTCCATATATAAATGGTATCATCATGGATAATCCGATATAGATATTTCCAATTAAGAGCGTCTCCTTTAATTTATAACTATAAAGGAAAGCTAAAATTGCGAATATAAGTGCAATTGCAAATGCGCCACTACTTATGAACAGGCTTGCAAATACTCCTATAAAAAAAGATGCAATGGCAATACGAAAAGCGCTTTTTGGGGATATGCTCTTATTGACAAGGGGCCTATCTATCTTTTTATTCAGTCTATCAACATCAATATCAAAGTAGTCATTTATTGCGAATGAACCCATGCTTATGAATATAGGGGTTATAAAGCTCATAACTAAAATAAAATATGGTGGTAATGTCCTGTTAGATATAAGCTCTGATGCAAGCACGGCTATTATAAGCATTATGCTGTGTTCTATTCTTGTCAATTTCAATATGGCTCTAATTCTTGAAAACATATAAATTCTTTCTATGTTGATTTTAAATAACCTATCGTTTCTGGTGCGCGAATGTATAAAGCAAAAAGACTCCAATCTGCAATAGAGCTAATATCGGTATACTCATGGGCATTCCTAATACTTGGAATATTTGTTGCAGCCGTTCTTGTAATAACCTCAAATCCACCCCAAAATTACGTATCATCTAGCTGTTTTATAACTCCTTCTTTTAACTGTGAGGGCACGATATTAACAACATACTCAAGGACAAGCCCTATAACATATATGATATTATTTAATAACGGATTAGGGTCCCCAATCTATTTTGCTCAGAATGCAATAAATTTAACAACAACAAACATAGGGTATGTCGGAATCCAATATACAAATGGGACATGTTCACCAAGGCTTGCATCTATAGGTGCACGAGTTTTATGTACTGTAACATTATCAGGTACGCAGGTACCTCCGTTAGGTTCAATGACCTCTACACGATTTTTAATAACTTACGAGATATGCAATGCGAATAATATTACAAAATGTCCAAATGAAGCTTATCAAACCACTGGAAATTCATATCAGGAGTTGTCTGATTCTACTGCAAATTTTGAGAGTATAACACTCTATACAAGCCCAGGCAGCGGCCTAATATATATGAATGGCATTGCATATGTGAATAATACTACTATTGAAGTTGCGAGCGGTAATTATGTAATATACGCAAGCCCCCCTACAAGTTATACATTTAATTCATGGAATCCATTTGGTCTTATCGGGGTTTCATCAAGCTCCTCTCAGAACACTACACTTATTGTAAATGGGTATGGAAGTATAACCGCAAATTTCATAAAATAACATAAATTACAAATTTGTATATTTAAATTAAAAATTTAATGAAAAATAAGCGTAAATATAAAATTAGCGTATATATAATTAATCAAATATACCGTTATTTTATTAATTTAGGAAGTGTTTCTTCTAACAACTCTATCATACTTTCTTTTTGTTGCACTAAGAACGAGATTTATCATGTCCTTAGGATTATCTATATTTACTACAGTACCTCCTTTACTCGCTATTTGGTTTGCAAAATTATCCCTTGAAGCTATCTGTAATAAAATAAAATCATTACCTTCCGAAATCATCTCAGTGCAAGAATTAATTACATCTCTACTATTTTCTATTTCACCATCGCTTATCATTACTGCCATAAATTTATCCCGTTTTGTTTTTAAGGCCTCATTTAATATTTTCGGATCCAAGTGTGTTCTATTACCTTCATACATATCAAAAAGAGCTTTTTTTACATTGTCTAGTTCGTAGTAACTGTGCCATTTCGACCATATAGTGTTATTGCTAAATTGTATTAATCCATAATTAAGGAATGAAGCTTTTTTTATTTTTTCCAAATAATTTACCATAGCATAGAAACTTTGTAGGGATAAATCATACTTGCTATTATCAAATGGATATCCAGACCAGTCCATACTGCCTGAAGTATCTACAATAAATAATATGTCTTGCATGCTGCCAACGAGTGTATTTCCTTCAAAATTCATATTAAATGGTAATGGTTTTTGATTAAGCAACAATTGATCCCCTGCTATTATAGTATTTGGCCAGTATATAGAAGATGGATTATTTTTATCTGCTTCACTTGAACCCATTTTGAATATAGTTAATGAATGTTTTTCTTCAGAATCTGCGTTTGATTCTATTACTATAATACCCGCTTTTTTTCTATACTGTTCATCATAATTTTCAAATTTTTTAATATATTTTAATTCCGATCCTCTACCAATACCATTCTCTACTACCATTTTTCTATAATTTTTGTCCTCTACGAATTTTTTTATTGGTCCGGATAAGGGAAACATTTCATCTAATTTTTCTTCATTTATATTATTGAATAATGGTGCTAGTAATTTTGCAGTAGTGTATGCCATAGGTCCCCAATTATCTTCCTTTTTAAATTTTGATAATAGTTCATCTGTGCTTTTAGCATCTATTTTTTTTGAATAAATATCATTTGCGTGTATTGGTGAAGATAGCGCACAAAGAAGTTTCGTAACATAATCTTTTACCCTGTTATAATTACTGGTGCCTATTTCCACAATACTTCTTTCATTTACTGTGTTTCCAAAAATTTTTGCCTGAACATCACAAAAAATATCAAATACTAAATCAGTATTGGAAGAATTTTTATTGATTTGGGAAAAAATTGATTGTTTATGTGTACTATTTAATCTCTGCCCATATAATAAAAAGAACCCGTCTGTGTAATTTCTGTCGACACTTGCAATACTATTTATTATTATATCAGAAAAAAAGTTACTCATATATGGTGTTACTGTAGGTATATCCGCTTTTTTTAAACCACCATCTTCCAAACCTTTACTTACTGTATCCATAAGCATTTCAAGGTAAACTATGTCTCCTGGACAAATTTTCCAATGGTTCATTTCGTGTTCTAATACCATCTCTATAGTTTTTTTAATAGGATTATCAAAATTGAAACCACATTTAGCATTATGATATCTTATTTTTTCTTCAAACTTATTGTCAAACTCGAGTGTAATAACCCATTTAAGCATATCAATATGGGCGTCTATTACTCCGTTATCCATGTCCTTTCTCAATATATTTGATTGATATAACATATCCCAATTCTTTTTGGATAAGAATTCCCTAATTATCAATTCAGTATCTACTGGCTTTATATTAGTAATCCTATTTTTAAAAGTCATTTTATCACATTTTAATTAAATTTATAAAATTGTATAATCATTTATTCTGCAAATTTCAATTGATATATAATATCTCCCAAATTTATGATATTTTGTAATGTCCTTTGTTACGCTTTTAATATAAGTACTTTTTGCATCAGTTAATAAACTGTCGTTTAGATTTTTATTTTAATTTTATTTTAGTTGACTTTATACACTCAACTTCTTCTGCAAAGTCTCTTTGCGCTTTCATCCGCCATTCTCACAAGCTCATCCATATCCATGCTTAAAATGTCAATGTTTTTACCATCAATTTTAGCTTCTTTTTTTGGATCAACATTATTACTACATATTTTTTTAGAATTTTTAATCAATTCTGCAATTTGGTGATAACCACATTTGATTGCAATTTCTACTGCGGTTTCATTATTTTTATCCTTTGCATCCACATCCGCCCCCTTTTCAATCAAAACCTTGATCAGCACAACATGT
>JAJZJI010000058.1 GCA_021828345.1 Microcaldota archaeon | reverse complement strand
TTAAATATATAGTTATTAATGAGAGGGCTCGTAACTCAGGCTGGCTAGAGTGGCAGGCTTTTAACCTGTAAGTCGGGGGTTCAAATCCCCCCGGGCCCGATTTATTTAAGAATTTTAACAAATATCACAAACTATAATAATTAAGTATTATAATATAAATTGATTTAATGAACAAAAATTATGTGCTTGCTGCAGTGATTGCGGTCATAGTAGTAGTATTGGTCTTATACTTAGCATCAAATTCATTATCACCTACGGTGCAGAACGGAGATAATGTATCTGTATTTTATACTGGTAGTTTTACTAATGGCACTATATTCAATTCAAATTTAAATAGTAGTCCATTTACATTTAAAGTAGGCGCGAACCAGACAATAATGGGATTTAATAACGCTGTTTTAGGGATGCATCTAAATCAGACAAAAACGCTAACCATACCTGTTAATGAGGCATATGGCCCAATTAATCCAAGTCTTATAATCGCAATACCACTGTCTAATTTTAAGAATCAATCTGTGAAAATGGGCGATGTTATAACTGATTCACAAAACGGTAGGGCATTGCAAGGAATAGTTATTGCATTAAACAATACTACAGCAACAACAAATTTTAACCCTCCACTTGCGGGGCAAGCATTAACCTTTACAATACGCGTTGTAAAAATATCAAAATAAATTTTTAATTTAGCCCTACTTAATTTAAATTGATTTAGTGATTTTTTGGATAACATTGAAGTAAATACAACAGAACATCCTGTAAAGGAGAATAACATTATTCATCTACTAAAAAATACTCTCTACAGTAATCGCGTGCTATTTCTTGTGATGCTCATATATCTTATACTATCTTTATTTGTATTTTACCCTATAACTGTTGGCATTACGAATAGAGTTGCAGGCGTTGGTGGGGATATATATCAGATGTTATGGAATAACTGGTGGGTGGGATACTCCACATTTACATTGCATCAGAGCATATACTCTTCAATGCTACTATTCTGGCCGGTTGGATCAAATTTAGTATACCAGACCCTAATACCTATAGGTTCTTTGATAATATATCCGCTTGAAGCTATTAGCAATGCATTTGCATACAATGTGCTCTTCTTCTTGGGAATAATGCTCTCAGGATTTACTATGTTTATATTATCTGACTATGTAGTAAAGAATAAGTACGCTGCATTCATTGCAGGAATAATTTATACATTCAGCGCATTCCACATCGCGCAGTCCTATGGACATATTGAATATGCAAATATAGAATGGATACCACTCTCAATCTACTTTTTCATGCGCATAATAAAGAAAGATTACATTAAAATAAATCATAAGCACATAAAATATGGCAAATATATATTAGCGCTATTTCTTTCAATATCCTTTTTACTATCAATGTTTATGGGAGATGTGGAGCAGGGCGTAATGACAATAATGGTATTTGTTTTGATATTCCTATTTTATTTACTAAAAAAACAAACACGCAGTCATGTTTTAAATGTGGAATTCTTCACGCTCATTGCAATATTTATTGTAGCGACGTTTATATTAGGTTCATGGGCATTTATACCATTTATAACCAAAACGTCTGGCAGTACTCTAAATCAGTTTAATGGTGTACAGAATAATATGGTATGGAGCGATGATATACTATCCTATTTTCTTCCAAGTTTCTATAATGGTATATTTAATGGGGCGTCAGCATCGTACATATCATTATATCATGGAGATCTTGGCGAAACAATATCCTATTTTGGTTATATTGCAATGATTCTGGCACTATATGGTATGTACAAAAAAAGGCAGGATACCTATATTTGGATTTTTATAGGAATAATATTTTTCCTTCTATCATTGGGCCCTTACATATTGATAAACAATAATAATACAAATATACCAGGACTTTATTTACTAGCAAAGTTAATTCCAGGGGTTAATATAATAAGAGAGCCTGGTAGGTTTGATCTTTTGGTTATGATTGCAGGTGCAATAGTTGCCTCCATTGGTACAAATGAGCTCTTTGAGTTTTTAAAGCACAAAAATTTGCATATACACATAAAAAAGATGGAGTTAGTAACCGCTGCAGTAATTTCTTTATTTATAATAATTGAGGTTGCAATGCCCCCATTATCTGCAACGCAAATAGCTCAAACTACAACGGTTATTAATATGTCTAATCTATATGTTCAGTTGGGTACACTACCACAAAACTTTACCGTTCTTGTATTACCAATACTTCCAGATCAATATTCATTGCAGCCTGGGTTATATCCGGGCAAGGCAATGTTTAGCACAATTGCATCTCATAAAAGTATAATTGGAGGATATTTAACGCGTGAAAATACTACAGAACAGCTATCTGTTTATAATGTACCTCTTGCGGTAAGCGCAACAAATCTTGAACAGTTCGGTGCATTTGATTACGGATCTCCAATAATAGAAAATTATACAAATCAGACATTACTCTCATTATACTTTTACAATACTACAATCGTTACGCTTGATAAAACTGCATATAATAAAACCGATTTGAATACAATTGGAATTTATTTAATAAAAACATTCGGCGCCCCAATATACGAGGGCAACTCTACTCTAGGATTTACTACTATAAATGCTATAGATGGCTCACTCTTTAAGAGTTATGTATCATTTCCAACATTGACAGATTGGAATGAGAGCATCTATAATCTTAATGGACAACAGAAGATTTTATGGACGCCAATAAATGGCGGCACAGTGACCGTATATGCCCCATATAATGCTATATTAGCGCAAAATGGTGTAGAAGATATAAACACTACAATAAGTATAAATGCAATATCTTTAGGCACAATATCTAATGTAGAAGTGCTTGATAATAATATACTAACAGGCTCAACAAAGTTAATAGGCACATTCAATGCCACTAACAATATGGCATACTATAAATTCAACACGGTGCTTGCTGGTGGGCCATCTGGGAATAGGATATACTTTGCATATAATAATCAAACATATCCGGTCGGAATATCCAACATAACCTTCAATAATTGATGATTTGAATCTAAATGCAAGGATTCTATGGGCGCATCTAATACAAGTAAAAATAATAGTTCGGCACATATCGGGAGCAGGGCTGTTAAAGTAGCTGGTGTTATATTTACAGGAAAGATCCTTTCATTTATTCTTCTTGCCGCATCATTTATAATAGTAGTAAGGATTTTGGGTCCAAGTACCTATGGTGTATATACACTTGCAATAGCTGTAACGGGATTCTTTGATGCTGTTGGGAACTTTGGGATAGGAACGGCTCTTAATAAATTTGTGACCGAATATAAAAACAAAAATGATTATAAGCGTATGGGCGATGCAATAAGTAATGGTCTTGCAATTATATTGATTACAGGAACCATACTCACAATAGCAACATTTTTAACAAGTCCTTTTTTTGCAGTCCAGGCGCTTCATAGCCCGCAATATACATATGTAATAGAAATTGCATCTATTTCGATACTGATAATGATGTTATTTGGCGCAGTAAATGGCGCACTGGTCGGATTTGGTAATGGTAAACAGATAGCAGTCTCACTTATAATAGTCTCAATAATACAATCCGCGCTTTCAATAATTTTGGCGCTTTTAGGGTTCGGATCGCTCGCCCCAATATTTGCCTTAATATTCGCATATCTTATAGGATTTGTCGCAGAAATTTACTATATACTTATTAAGAATAAAATACCGTTTATAAAACCAACATATATGGGTATTAAGCGATTATTTAACTTCTCCGTGCCCATCGCAGCGGCAAATTTTATGCGTGTAGTGATGAGCAATGCGGCCTTAATAATACTTGGAATATTTGCAACGGCATTTGTTATAGGAAACTTTGGCGTAGCATCCAAAACGGGCTTTTTGATAAATATAATAACCGATTCTGTAAGTATATCATTGATATCAGCATTTAGTAGTAGTCTTATAAATGATTCAAATAAAAGAAATACCGGAAGAATTTTTTCTTACTCTGTATACCTTTCATATCTTGTGGCAAGTCCTATGCTCTTTGCCGTTATGGTACTCTCAAAGCCTATATCCTATACTGCATTTGGAAGCGCATACACGCTCTCCCCATTATATATAGCCATATTCGGCTTAGGATTCTTTATAGGCATATTTGGTATATATGCAAGTCAGCTTCTTATTAGCGCAAGCATGCTGCGATCATTGCTCAAATACAACATAATAATATCAATATCTCAGATACTGCTTGCATTAATTCTTATACCAATATTTGGAGGGCTTGGCGCCGCAATAACAATCTTTTTAGCAACCCCTTTAATTACTAGCATACTATTTGCAATACCTATGAGAAGAACATTTAAGGTTGACTTTAGAATTGATCGGCTTATACGCATAACAATTGCAAATATGCTAATGGGGGCGCTATTTTTTATTACCACAATAATACTTCCAGGATATTTTATACCTCAAATAATATTAGCCCCGATATTAACGCTTGCAATATACCCAATACTCTTAGGTATATTAAAATGTATTAGTAGAAATGACATAAAGAAAATAGATAATCTAACTAATCGCCTGCCTCTCTTTAATAAGTTCTTCTCTTTTATGACAAATTATATATCCATATTTTTATAATCTATTTAAGCAGGTCCTTAATGTATTTTAACCGATCCCTATTCTCATATTCGAATTGAACCATAGTTTTAGAGTAATTAAGCTCTCCAGGTCTATATATTCTATCGAGTGCAAGCAGATTAAAACTCATACCAACATGTGCATCTATTACGATACTACGTAATTCGCTGCCGAATAAATCCGCCTCTATAAGTGATATATTATTTAATGCAAAAAGCCTGATTATATCAACTAGTAATGCTGTGTTTTGGTCATTTTGCATTCCGAAGATTCTGCCTTGCAATGATGGGCTGGTCTTAGATTGCAGGCCATTCATTTTTGAGAGTATTTTCGATAAATAATTCATTACTGAGCTATCCGGCTTAAATAGATTTGCTGCGCAGAGCGCGCGTGTATTTACATCATAAACGGATATAAATATGGGATAACTTAATGACTCACAAAACATGTATCTTATTCCAGACATTTGGTTATAATCCAATGTCCATATCTCATTAATATCGATATTATTGGACATACTATTCTTTATTATTTTGGACTTTGATATGTGCGCCCTATCCTTTACGCCATAATAATAGCGCTCTTTGTTGATATTATTATTCATTACCCTAGATTCAAGCATTCCTAGAAAATCCAACTCTTTCACCTATATCTTTATAAATATTTTTATCACATAATTACATATTATTCTATTGCGATACCATAATGGTTAGTTATGCGTTTATCCACAGCATTAGTATATATCAAGAATGCTTTATAAATATAACCGAATTTAATTACTACAAGTGAGCCAATGAAGTTTGAGATAAAGGAGGAGAATGAGAAGGCGCTCAGGTTTATAATGGATGCTGATATAAGTGCCGTCAATGCGATTAGAAGAGCTGCGGCAAATAGCGTTTCATGCTTTGCCATAGACCGGGTTATATTCTACGAGAATACGAGCGCAATGTTTGATGAATATATTGCGCATAGAATAGGTTTAATACCTATAAAGACTCCCAGCAAGGGCTATAACGAGAGCGATGAGATTGTATTTAGTTTAGAGGCTACAGGTCCAATTACTGTATACTCCCGCGATTTGAAGAGCACGGATAAGGATGTTGTAGTTGCTAATGGTGATATACCTATAATAAAATTGGGCAATGAGCAGCGCCTTAGAATAGACGGCAAGGCTATTCTTGGAATGGGCATAAAGCATGCAAAGTTCCAGCCGGGACTTGCAACATTCAAGGAAATATCTGAGAACAAATATGAATTTTATATTGAGACATTTGGCCAAATGCCACCCAAAGAGATAGTAATTAAAGCGGCGGAGAGTATAAAAGAGAGATTGAAAGAGATTAAGAAAGCTATAAAATAATGCGTATATGCTGCGAGGGTGGCAGAGTATGGTCAAATGCGCAGGACTGAGGGTGGTATTTTTGCCATCAGAACTCCTGTGTCTTTAGTGACTGCGAGAGTTCAAATCTCTCCCCTCGCAAATCGGTGAATATTATGAAAATTACCCCAGAAAAAAGTGTTGTTAAGGAGTGGCTTGCGCTGCTCAAGGAAGGAAAGCTCAGTGATAGCCATAAAAAATTATGGCGAAAAATTTATGATGAGGTAGCAGTTCCAGAACGTTCGAGAATATCTGTTAATACGTATAAGATAGCAAAGCTTGCAAAGTCTGGTGATAATGTAATAGTCCCTGGAAAGGTATTAGGACATGCACATATAAATCATAAAATTACAATAACAGCCCTTGAGTACTCTGAGAGTGCAAGAGCTGCAATAAAAGGTTCAGAATGTAAGATTTTGGATATAAAGGAGTTTTATAATTCGATAAAGGGCAAGAAAGCAAAGGTTAACATAATAGTTTGATTAAAATAAAAAGGAGTTAATATGGAGAGCATAGATCCAAAGGATTATATTGTATTTGATGCCAAAAGCAAGGTAATTGGTAGAGTGGCAAGTGTTGCTGCAAAAGAATTGCTTAATGGAAAGAATGTTGCCGTGCTAAATGTTGATGAATCTATAATAAGCGGTAATAGAAAGGATATACTTGCAAGATATCACAAAAGGCTTATTTTAAAGGAGAAGGCAAATCCTGAGCACTCGCCTTATTGGCCGAGAAGAACGGATATGTTATTTAAGAGAATAGTGCGTGGTATGCTTCCGTATAGAAGGCCTAGAGGAAAGGCTGCATATAGAAAACTGCGCGTTTTTTCCGGAACACCAGAACTATTTGAGAAGAGTGAAATAAAGGATATAAAATCTAAGAATCCAAAGGATATATTTGTAAATACAATGACATTAAAGCAGTTATCTGAGCTGCTTGGATATAGCAAGGAGTGATATTATGAGCGATGCTGAAATTGCACAAGAAAAAGTTGCAGATGAAAAAATAGAAGCGCAGGAGAAGAAGCCAAAGATTGTAAGAGCAAGAAGCACAAAGAAAAAGGTAAGTGCAAAGAAGATAGAGCGCTCTGTAACTGTAAAGAGCAAGCGCAAGCGTGCAATAGCAAGAGCAAGTGTT
>JAJZJI010000057.1 GCA_021828345.1 Microcaldota archaeon | reverse complement strand
GCACAGCCCTAAGTTCTACTTTAAGGGTATGTATAATATAGTGTTCGATGAGAATGCAGAAGCTCCAGAAAAGTTTTTGGATTTTATTGGTGAGATTGCATCGACGGAGGAAAACTTTATTAATTTGATTGAGGCCTTTGCCTTTCCGATGCTGCCCAACTACCCAATCCAGCGCAGCGTTGCGCTTGTCGGGGCTGGAAAGAATGGGAAGTCCACATATCTCAAAGCCCTCGAGATTTTCTATGGTGAAAGGTATATATCGCATTTAACATTGCAGCAGCTATCATCAGCGATTACGGGCCAGCCCTTCGCGCTGATCCAGCTAACTAATAAGATAGCAAATGTGGCTGACGATCTGCCCTCGAAGCCGGTCGACTCTGTTGGCTACTTTAAGCAGTTAACAGGAGGCAGCAGCGTCGAGGCAGAGCGGAAGTTCGGCTCGAGGGTTGCGTTTACCAACTCCGCGAAGTTCTACTTTGCAGCTAACAGCATGCCGGCTGTGAGTGAAGATACTATTGCATTTTATCGTCGATTCTTATTTATTGAATTTGATAATATAATAAAGAAGACAAGGGATCAAAAAGAAATGCTTGATGACATAATTAGCAGCAGCGAGAGATCTGGAGTATTAAATATGTTATTGTTGTATGTGCTACCTCGCCTTATAGCCCAAAATGAGTTTACAAGGGCCAAGTCTGTTGAATTTGTGCAGCAGCAATATAATAAATATAGTAATACTGCTAAGGTTTTTTTTGAAGAAATTTGTTGCTATAATTCTAACTCCCAAATACTAAAATCGGAGCTAAAAAATACCTATAAAAAGTACTGCGAAATTAACAGATATATCATGGTTTCTGAAAAAGTCTTCTTTAGGACATTGAATGAGATTTTTCCTGCCATTTTTGAGGAGCGTGTCGTCATAAATAAGGTAGTACAAAGGGTCATAAAAGGGCTTAATGTGGAATTCCATAATTATGGAATGGAAAATAAGCAAAAAGAGGAGGTCCAAGAAAAAGACATAATTAAAAATTATTTTATACATAATGCAGAATGTTCCATAATTATGGAAGATTCTAACAATATGTTAGAAAAAGAGGGGTCTAATTGTCAACATTGTCAACATTGTCAACATTTTCCTTTACTTAATATGTTTAAGAAAAAATTTAATAATATATTAAATAAGGAAAAAAGTCGACAATGTTGGCAATCCCGGCAAGACCCAAAAAACAGCCCAATTTTAGCTCCTGAACCCAAAACCACCACAACCCCAGCCCAAAACATAGCTCCACTTAAACAGAACGAGCCAGAGTTAAAAGAAAATACCCAGACCCACATAATCATACCACAACAAGAAAATCCTATTAAAAAAACAGAAGCAAATGCAACAGCAGACAAACAAGATGCACTCATAAGGGTACTCAATGCGGTCAAAATAATGACTAAAATGGACATTCCATATTTATGGAAGAATTTGGAAACCCAAGACCCCCACCCAGCACTCCAAAATGCGCTTGCCGGATTGTACACTAATCAGATTATTTGGGCACTGTCCGATCTGGCCAGAGCTGGAGACATTTACGAACCCAAACCGGGCAGGTGGAGGGTTGTGCAGCGCGAGGCCGAAGAGGTTGATTGAATGCGGAAAAAATACCGTATTGAATATAAACAAAATAAAAATATTCTTTATTTTAACGATAAAAATGGTGGTAGTATCGGCTTTGTTAAAAAAGGCCAGCAGCTATCTGTTTTTGTAAATGATAAATACAGTAATCCAAAAATGTGGCAGCTATAAGCTCAATACTCTATAAAAGAAAGTTTATAGGTTTTGAAAGAGAAAAAGAGTATTATGATATAGCAGCAGAAAGAATAAAGCACTATCAAAAACAGAAGTTTTTATGATGTCTATCATCATAAAAAATTATAATATCTTCTGCGTCTAACATATCTATTTGTCGCTTCAACCTTATAAACCTTATTTATTTTTTTAAACGAATATTTTTTATTAAATCTTTTTTCGCCCAAAAGTAAATAGATCTGTTGATGTAGAGGGCATAAATCCAAAACATTATAATTTAAGGAATTGTTAACTGTTAAATATTTAGGATTAACTTTAAATGTACATATAACACAGGATAGAGTTGGGTTTAGCATCTACTCATCCTCTTCTTTTTCTCTTTGTTGTTTATTGGTATTACAAATAATTTGAAAGTCCATATTTCTTAAAATTACTTCTGAGTTTTTAGCTGGTATTATATCGCCAGATAACGATAAACATTGAATAGCCCACATTACTTTTATTAGTGGTTGATTTATTTTTAAAACAGGATTGACCTGCATCATTCCTGTTTTGTTGTCATATATAAAAACATTTCTATCGGGGCAATCTGCGAGCGCATCCCAAACCTCTTGACATAGTGTTAATGCTTCTTTTGCACTGCTTGGCTTCCACTCAATAATCTTGCCTTCCATAATATCAATTTAAAAGTACAAGATAATTATATATACTTTTCTTTCTTATTGTATATTATGGAAATTTCAGAGGAACAAATGATAAAAGAAGCAAATGCAATTAAACATTTTCATTTGAAAATACGTTATATAAAAGCAATAGTTCGAAGAGATTTAGCGTTAACATATAATGCAAAAATCGCCGATAAAATTATTGAAATCGCAATGAAAAGAATTGCAGATAATAAAGAAGATGATGATCTAGAGTTAGTAATGAGTGCAGAGATCGTTTAACCTATTAGATAATTATATATACTTTTCTTTCTTATTGTATATTATGTATATTCGCGGACAGAGAAGAATGATAAGACTTCATATTTCGCCAAGTGAACGCAATTTGGCAGCTGCATTTTTTATAAATTTACCAGGACCCTTAGCATATCGTTATCGAAAATACATTTTTGAGAAAAAAATGTCAGCTATGTGGATCAAAGAAAAAATAAAATTAATATTAATTAGGTATATCAATGAGATTGCAAAAGAATATGGCGACGATTTGCTAGACCCTGCCGAAATTCTCAATGTAAACGGTTTAACTAAAAATACCTATTACAAATCAAAATCACGAATGCAAAGCTTCAGTTTAACGTATTTTAAAGAAAGGCAGGATAAACTGTTTAGGGAGCTACAAGAGATAGTTAATCTATATCCTGGAATACATTACGAATTTGTTAATGATAATTTTGATAAGCTAATAGCACGCTACTACGTGCCACAGCTGCTTGAGAAGAAGGTGGAAAAAAATGGCGATAAGTGAAAACCAACAACAACAGCAGCAATCCCCATACCAGATTGCTATGGACTTTAATATTCATTTGGCAAAAGTCTATGATGATTTAACCGGCAGCATATCTAAATTAGAAGAGCTGCCGCCAACAGTGTTGGCTGACGGCACGCGCATCCCTAATCTTGTTCAAATTAGTAAACGTGATCCTAACTCTAAAAGAATATGTAGCGAGGATGCGGCCAGAAAAATTGTGCATTCAATTAGAAATATTTTAAACCAGCATAATTCATTTGCAGATCTGACAAGAGATGATATTGCGCGCATTGCAGGCGACAGTGCAAGACAGGCAATCGTTCCGATTATGGCAAGCCCCCAAACCTATGAGGTAAGTAGCTTATCAGATTTAGAAGCTGAAGGTCTTGGGTTGTTTGATATATTTTTTATTTTCATGACAGGCCTAAAGGATGCAGGAATACGAAAAGCAGCAGGCCAGATGTATACAGTATCAGTAACGCATACCGATAGAGAGGATAACCAAAAGGTAATAAAATGAATAGCGATAGTATAATATATATAATATTAATAGTGATGATAGCTGCAGTGTTTGGATTTATGATGCTCGGATTATCGAGAAAGCGCAACGGCTATACACTTACTATAATTAAAGATTTTAGAAATATGTCAACGCCACCAAAAAAATATCTGGCACTTTATAATCCACAAAAGGACGAACACATTAAATTATATAGTAATATTTTATCGCCGATAAAATCAAAAATAATACCACCATTCAATTTGCAATCATTCGCATACACAAAAAATATATATGCGTATCAGGGAGTATCTGGCCATAACTACGACGACAATATAGTACCAATTCATTTGCCTGTAATCGGACTTGCAGCAGCACAGGAATATTCCCAAGAGATGAGTAATATTATTCTAAGTGTTGTAGACCATTATAATATTTATGAAAAAATGTCATTGCAGGAAGGCATGGGAGTTGAGCTTGATAACAAGTCTTATAAAATTTCACAGATAACAGCCCGCGGTGTTTATTTAACTGGCGAAGGCCTAAAAGAGCCGCTTGAGATTTTTGACATAGATAAAATTTCAAAACTGAAAATATTAACAAAGCCAAAAGAATCTAAAAAAATATATATGAATGATTTAGTAACAGCAGAGTTCATTGCGTATAACTTGGGAGTTGTGCCAACTGAAGATGTTAACATAATGTTATCAAATGCAAAGGATGCAATCTCTTCGTTTAACTCTAAGATCGCGACAAAACAAAATAGTGTAATGTCGCTATTTGGCAAATACCCATGGTTAATCCCAATGGTTATTTTAATGCTGGCAGCAGGTATATCCTCAGCAGTAATGTACACCGGATCTGCTCAAGCTGCAAGTAGTATATATAATACAGCCGGAGCAGCCATAACCTCAATAAACAACACAGCAATATCTGCAATAGATTCTATAACAAAAACTCTGGGTAAACCATAATGGCAGCTGAAGCAAGCGCAGGTAAAAAAGCATCGTTCTCTCACTTCATGAAGGAAGCTGAGATTATTGTAGACGACAAAATGTTTTTAAAGGATATGATTGCCAATTTTAATTTTTCTATATATAATAATAGAGAGAAGGTTTTATCTCATTGTCGTAACATGTTAAACGACGAGGTACATATGCTTTTTTCTAAATATAGAAACCAGAGATTAAATGAGATAATCTCTGCGATGATACAGATCCAAAAGATGAGTGCCACTCAAGATGTTAGCGAAGTCTTTAATGAAATGGCACTCAAATATTTAAAGGAGTACTCATCAGCACAGCATGAATCAAAGCTAGGCCTTCATACATCAGTTACCCAAACAGACACAGAGCGATTATTTTCTTCGTTTGATGTTCCTAAATACCTTGTCAATTCTTTTGGCATTACTATATCGCCAGAAATGTTAACTTTTGCTGTCGCCTGTTGCGCAAGAGCAGTTAAAAAATGGGATAATATTATAATGGTAGAAGCAATGCCAGGCACAGGCAAGACAACGTTTGGACAAGCATTGCTCACAACGATGATAGATGTCTATCGTGCATTCTATAATATTACTGTTCCTTTTGGATTTGATAAGAATATTATTGTAACTGAAACTCGCGAGTTCTGCAATGAACTCATCGATAAATCCCCTCATTATAATATATTGGATTTTATCGAGGCAGGCAATCAATTTTCTAATAAAAAATTCCTTGATGATGATCAGCAGGACCTGGTAAATACTGTCGAACGTATACGATTTCATGGCCTCACTTTAATTTTAGAGTGGAACACAGTCGACGGACTAGATAAGACAATTAGACACCGCAGAGCGACAGCGGTTGTATCTATTGAGGAACGTGGCAAGGCGATAGCCCGAGGCTTCAACCGCAACCCAACAAATAGAGGCCTCGCAGGAAATATATCTAAGAATGATGTTATATTATCATCTCAGCAGGCGACGGAGTTATTAGAAAATGATATATTAAAAATTTATGATATTCCTATTTTCCCTTTGCCAGCAGACTGGGAAAAACAAGTAGATAACAGGAAGGAAACAGCAGGCAAGGTATTAAGCAAGCGCAAAGTAGTCGAAGCACAATACATAGAGTTCTTAAATACAATAGACGACAACCAGATCCGCATTACATCAGAGGAGATTCAGAAATACAATGTAAAACATTTCAAGACAATATTGCCGCGTCGTCTTGCGTTGTATATTGCTAAAAATATCGGATCGGTATCGCTTAGAGGAATATTCGAGGCAAATGATCCAAGCAGCCCCGAGCTAGGTATTATAAATATAACAGAAGTAATTAAATCATATATCAAGCATGTAAAGACCATAACACAGGGCAGCCAAACATACGAAAAAGAGAAATCAGATGAGAGAAATGTATAATATCATATCTTCGTTATCAATTCTGTTAATTGCTATAGCATTTTTTATAATCTTTAAAGATTATAAATATAATATTGGTTATCTTATCATGAGTATATTAATCATCGTTGCTGCATACATTCTAATGACTGGATCAGTTGCACTTCCTTTAACTTCAAATACTATTACTTCCAATACGCTCCCAATATCAAATGTTATTTATAAGAGTAATTTTACATCAACATACATATACATATATAACTCATCTAAATACAACTTTTATATTGGCAATAATTCAAACTCATTAATAGATGTATCAAATTGTACAGGAATTGCTACGTGTGAGAGCATGTTCTATGTGCCTGCCAATTATTATTACAAATTAATAAATACTGGAGGTAAGATATATACAATATATCAGAATCTATCGATTAACCAAAGTGATTGAGTGATAAGTACCATACTTGCAATGTTTACAATTATCTTTGCGATAATGTATGGTTTCTCAAAGTCAGATAACGATAAACTGATAATGAAGTACTTTACTATTCTAAGCGCTATCATTACATTGTATTCTATGGTAAGTATTGGCTCTGTAATAGGTATATTACTATTTTTAACAATAAGTATATTCATATTGGATTTGATACTTGATATGTTATTAATTGCGTTTCCATTAATTAGAAAGGTTATACGATGATATTCACATCACCTATTGCTGAGTTTGTATTAGCTATAGTTTTCTTTATTGTTGTATTAATGTATATTTCAATTATGTATATCAAAGAGATTGTTGGCATATTAACAAAGCTAATTCGTTAATATACTTCCTAAGTCCTTTAAGTATATTTTTCTTTAATTTTTGGCTTAAAAAAGCCTAATATAAACTAAATTTAGTATAATTTATATACCTTCCTTCCTTATTGTATATTATGCCACAGCCAATCATTTTAAAGTCTGATAAGAGGCAGAGCAGAATACTACGACCTTTTGAATTTGAAAGTATACGCAC
>JAJZJI010000056.1 GCA_021828345.1 Microcaldota archaeon | reverse complement strand
TACATCAATGGGATCATTTTTGGGATTTAGTTATTTTGAAAAGGGATGTAGCTATCTTTGCGTGATAGTTTCAACGCCAGCATCCGCCGTAACACAATACTACATAGTCAATATAGGAAATGCAAACGTACAAAATATCGCATACTCTGGGGAATCTAATATACAGGGAAGCAGCTATAATATATCAAATGGGTATAATACGCAATCATACATATTCCAGCAGTTTCCTTCTTCAACGCAAAAAGGAGTATGGAGCTGGAATGCAAATTTTGCTGATTTGAGCAATGCAAACCTCAAAGATCTATCCTCAACAAAAAGTATAAACAATCTTATATTTTACACATATAGCATGCTCTATGTTCCTCCATATGAATATTATTATTGGTTCTGCAAATACACTTACGATTATACCGTAACCGCAAACATAAATTATATACACAATGCGAATGTAACAATACCACTCTCCAAAATGACCCAACAGACAACAAATTATGGAAGCGTTGGAGGACTAAATATGCCATATACGCAAACAATAACAAATGGTCCAGCATGTACAGGCTCTGTTAGTTTTGGAGGGGAATGTCCATTTAGTTCGCCAGCATGTCCTAATCTTTTGTATAGAGGTGGCACAGTAGTCACCTGTACTGGAAATACTGGAACAGATGGCCTTGTAATAAACGGGGGGAAATTCTATTTAGTATCAACAGGCGGCGGCACATTAAATTATAACGGAAAATCCTATTACAACCTTAACGTCTATAGTGCGAACGCCCAAATAAACGGGGACGTATGCCGCATATATAATTGCAGGGTATTCTATAATGAAATATTCTTTTATCCTACAAATCCGGGCCCAATAGGCGCCAACTGCGGAGGAGGATTTAGATTCTACTATAATAACAAATACTGGTGCTCCGCGTCAAGCGGGGGTGGAGGCCAGACAGGCATACCAATACCAATAGTATTTGGAACAAACATAAAATATTATTGGATAGCATATAGAATATGCACTAATTTTGATTATAGCTGCACATACTCTATGGGGTATTTGACACTACCGCAATGGACCAATACCACCATAGTGCCATATCTTACATACAACATAAGTTTGCCTTCAACATACAGCGACATAAACAATCAATTGACATTTTTGAATAATTCATATGATATATACAGCCCGCATAATTTCTTAGACCCAGGCAATTATCTTGACCCATATCCTATATATACAGACTCACAATTATTGTTCAATTATAATGGAACGCTTGCCGAATTGCCATTAAATTTCACGTCATTTAACAGATCTAATTTTAATACACTATCCAACATACCTAAAAATACGCTTATGACCACCATAACAAGTGGCAGCGCCGCAGGACTAGGAGCGGGGCAGTCATTTGCAAACTTTCAGACGGATGGAGGTTATCTTTTTGGCAGCATAAAGAATCCAGATTTCATAACATCCTCGCCTAATGATTATATATATGTGCTAAATTACTCATACCAATGCGGCATATTCTGCATACATAAAACAACAAACGCAAATCTCTACATATTAAGGCTAATACCAAATGGAGATTTCAACATGACAAATGCGCAACCAGACACACTCCCATCATCTAGTTCGCCAAATTATCAAACATCATTAAACAACTGGAAAATGGAATGGGAAACGTATTGGAATAACTCACTGGTTGTACAATCAAGCAACTTATATATTGTAGGAGGTTCCACATTATCAACAGTAAATAGCGGCGCGTTCGGATACACAACAGGATTTTGGAGCTGGCTATTAGGAAGCAGCAGCGCAAAGGGAACATTTAGCTTCCTGCCAACCGCCCTAACAACAGATTATTCCGGGGACCTATTTATAGAAGGAAAGCAGCAGCCAACACAAACATTAGTCATAGGAAGAAGAAGTGCAAATGGTGATACTACAGAAAACGTAATAACAACGCCTAGCGGATACCAGGCATCAAACGAATTCACAGCATCGCCAGGAGGACAATATCTATTTTTAGCAAACATAAAATATGGAAATATCTCAATATTTAATGGCGCAAATTTAACATACACAGGAAATATATCATTATCATATTCAACGCCTCAGAATAATTTAAATATAGCCGCATATTTGGCGAAAGGCGGACCATATGGAAGCGCCACAGTTGCAGGGACATATTATACATCAAAAGCTGTGAACGACATAGCGGCATACCATCATCCAATATCCATATTCGAATCGGATGGCGTCTTATATGTACTAGATAACTGGAGTTTTACAGTTACAACAAGCGATGGGCAAGTGGAGAATTCAAAGATGTTAGTTTTACGCGCATTCTCAGGAAATGGCATAGAGATACCAATAGACTCATTTAATATTAATGATCTGCTTGGAACAACAACAGGGGCAGCGCCAAGCGGCGCTGAATTATCAGGCATAAATTTCCCGCCATATGGATGGGTAATATCAGCAAACATATCTGTCGGAAATAACAAATACATTACATATTGCGCCGTAGGAGGAAGCAATGGCTGCACATATACGCCTCTAACATTGCCTGTACATGCTGGCATATCTACATACCCGCAGGCTAGCATTAGAGGTAATAATGGATACCAACCTATTGGTCCATTAGTCTTTAATGTAAATCCAAATATAGGACAAATAGGTCCAAGCGTTAGCACCAATTTAGGCGAAACAAACATAACCATGAGCTCAAATTATAATAATACAGCATATTTAACGGCAAATGTGCTCCCGATAACAGGGTATGATATTCCAGGCGGAGGCCTTCCCGAAAGCGCATGGAAGGAGCTATTAGTACTGAACCTAAATGTATTCAATTATACAAAGGTCCAAAATATGCAAAATGACTCTTATATATGTTATATAAGCCAGAATAGTTCTGCATATCCAGATTCTCCATGTGTAGAGCCACGTACCGGAACAGATCTGCAGAATTTGCTTAATAATATAACAGGCCCGATTTTAGGCATTCCAAGCCCAATAGGATATATAGAGGGACAGGGATCACCGCAGCGCTTTTTAAATCTGCCAAATATTATATCTCTTTTAATACCAACTAACATACAGGGAAATAGCGCCCAAAATTCAGCAAACGCGCAGTCCACAACATCAAACGGATGTGCAACAATTTATGGAAAGCAGCAGTGCCTTACCACAAGCGAGCAAAGTATATTATCACAGGCGAACCCCTCAACAAAACAGGCTGCAAGCAGCATTCAGCGAGAATATTTAAATAGCACAATACAGGGCTATTTCTTAGTCCCATATAACATATCATACACATTAAAGCAGCAATGGAGCCCATCAACATTGACAGGACAACCAGAAGGAGATCCGCCGCCAGTAGGAAGCGCAGCATGCATTTATAACTTCCCAAGCGATCCGAATACGCAAACAACGGTAACATTTGGATACCAGGGCATAACTCCAACATCAAGCAATCTTAATGAAAGCATTGAGGGAGGGCCGATATATCTGCAATCAATATCCTCCTCAAAGCAATTATATATTCCAAATGTATCGGATATAGGATTATTTGTAACGCCAAATTTTGGCTATAATCTATTATCAGATAGGTTATTTGGAGAGATATATATAAATCAAAGTGTAGGACCTCAGGGCAATCATTTATTTAACATAATACCTCAGGTAATAAATCAGAGCCATATCTTTAATTATATATTAAATACATTCGTACAGGTAGGAGCCATTCTCCCTACAGGAGTGCAATCAGTTGCCGCGTATGAAACGGAAACGGCGGTGCCAATAACCCCACCTACTGTAAATCAGCAGAGCATAACAGGATATTTCCTGCCAAGCTATTATAGTGGAAATAATAAATTAACATATTCAAACAGCCCAATTAATGGAAATGACATATCATTGCCAGAATTATTCAGCACATTCCAGAAGGAGAATTACATTTATAACCTAACATTAAATTTAACCGGAAATAATAATATACTTGGATATAATAGGTTGGTATATGTATTTGTGGATAGATTTAATAACTATATATTTACGCCAATAGATATGGATATAGGAAACGTAACTACGATAACAATTCAAAATAGCACAAGTGTAAATGCACTCAATCCAAACGAAACATCAATTACCATAAATGGCATTGCTGGTTACTACTCCAATATATTTGATAATAATCCATCCCCTCTGCCAGCAGGATCAAACATATATTTGTATTATCAGAAAAATATAAATTATTATTCCAGCTCGACATTCGGATTATTATCGGCATTAGCCCAATATAATCAATTATGCGCATTTGGTAATAATCCAAGCCAATGCACGCTTGCAAACCCATTGAACGCTACGCAGACTATTCTATCCTTTGGAAGCCCGCAATATAATACCGTTACATTCCATACGCAATATAATTCGATAAATGCGTGTTCGCCAGAGCCAGATAGCCTAATTAGCACAAATTATATTAATTCATTAAAGGAGTGCAACATTTATGGAAGCTATGGGCTGCCTATGACTGGAGTGACCGCCCAGGGCAATACCGAATATTGTGTACCAAACTTTGCCAATGGAACTGGAACGTTAACTTCGCAATTAGGCTTAATAGGCATTACTCAGACAAATAGCATAGGGGCATTTAGTTACCAATTTAACGTATGCGGAACTGGTGAAGGATCAGTCATTGCACAGTATTATGGAGCCCCATACCCACAGCCCCAGCCATTCGAACAGCAAAATCTAGCCAATACGCAGACCTTTGGAACTGCAATAAATCCTTCACTTATTGGATTCCCATCAGAAGAATATAGTTACACTTACTTCCCAAATGAGAGCGTATCAGAATTCCCTGTGGGCAATTTCGTGCTTGCATTCGGAGATATAGAATTACCTTTAATGATAATTATAGCAATGGCAATTATAGTAGTAACGTATAAACTTGAAGTGAATCGCAGTGTTAATATGAAAAAAAGAAAGTAGGGTTTATATGATAATATTATTGAGTTTTAGCGCGATATCCTCACTTGTTCCGATAATATTGATTATCCTTCTTATTGCAGCTGCTGGTGGGTTGACGCGCGGCTCTAGTTTTTTTGATCTTCTTGGTTTTGGAACATTAATGGGCTTTTCACAGGGAATTGCAAAAAGCAGACTAAAAGGTTTAAACAGAAAATATGGAGGGGAATATAAAGTAAGACATGAAAGAAATAAAATAATTTCAGGAGAAAATGCTATCAAATCTATGAAAAAAAGAGAGGAGGAGCGCAATAAGATAAATTCTGAGGTTAAAAAAAGACTTGAGAGTCAGTATACAAGCGGCGTCTTATCAGCGCCAGGAATGGCCACCATGACCGGATTGCAGCGCAGAAAATATATGAAATACGCAACAAGGCTTGAGGACATAAAAAGCAAAAAAAGCACGCTTGCAAATTACAAGAAAAATTATATTGATAGTAAAAAAGACAAAAGTTTCTTTGGAGAAAAAACAATGAATAAAATAAAGGATAAGGAATTTGCCTTAAGCGTAGCAGAAAACGCCTATTATTTTAAGCAGTTTAGGACACGTTACGGAAATAGAAATGCGAATATTGCAATAAAGCAAGCAAAGCTTGATGTTTACAGAAAATATGGACGATTTAATACGGCGCGCAGATACAGAAACGACTATGGAAATCTTGCATCGCTGCCGCTTGCAGCGATTGGCCTTGCAGCTTACGAATATGACTCTGCTGCAAATATGTTAAAATATATGCATAAGAGATGGAACAGTAGAGCCAATAGAGTAAATAGGAAGATAAATACCAACGTTCTAGCACCTCCAGGATCCAATATTGCAGACAGAGGAGAAGCAAACCCAATACCAGGATATTTTGCAAATAGAAGAGAGGGTATGAAAAGGAAGATGAATCAAGTTTTTGATAAAATTTTAAGGGAAAATAGAGTTAATACACCACTAATCGCACCCTCAGCCGCTTTGGCGGCATCAGATGCCGAATATAATGAATTAAAAAAGAAAATGAAATACATGAATAGGGGCATTTATGATTGGGTCAGGGGCAATAATGCTTCAAGAAAAGAATTGGCAATAGGAATGATGCGATTGCAGTTCAGCGCAAAGAATTATGCTCGTAAAAAGAAAAATAAAAACTTAGAGTATAATGAAAATGATGATAATACAAGCAATAGTTCGGAAAACGAATCGCAAAGAACGGAGAGCGACAATGCAGCCAGAGGACAACAGGAAGCCCAAAGAGAGGAGAATAAGGCAAAATTAGAGGACAACAATTCAGATACGAGATAACATATACAATGGCTAATTTTTTAAAAACATATATAGGTATATATATTTTGGTTTATAGAAAAATATAGATAATTGAACGGTTATAAAAAATAGATTGTTGGTTTGATGTCATTTTCAGATAATAATGAAGGTGGTTGGGATAATAAAGAAAGTTGGTCTCAAGAAACACGTAGATTAGCCTTAGAGGAAATGCATCAAATGTATGAAGAAAGAAGAAATTATGCTAATCAAGTAGACCATGACAAACCAAGAGAAAGAAGCACAAGTGATAAACCATACAAAGAATATCTTATCGTTAATATTTTTAAAGCAATTGTTGGTGGTGGAATAATAGTTCTTGGTTTTTATGTGCAGATATATACGTATATTCATAAAAAATTTCAAGAAATTGAAGATCGAAAATTAGTAAATTCATTAAATGAAACAGAAGTTAGAACAAAATTATGTGATGGTTTAAGCGTACTGCAATCTGATCTAAATAATCTAAAATTAATTCCAAATGAAAAAAAATTGATATTGTATGAAATCAATCATACTAAGAATTTTTTGAAAACTGCCCCATTATCAGTAGATAATGAAGAATGTATCAAAAGATTTAAAAGAACTATTAGCGATATTGTAAATATTAACAATGCAGAAAAATCTAAGGAAAAAAATTTTAAGTAATTATATGAGTCATTTAGAATATTTAAATCGATTTAAGTTATTATAACTTTTTAAATTCCCATATTTTTAGGCACTAATGCACCTAATTTCTCAATCATTTTTGCTGTTCTTTCATTATCTCGTTAGTCAGAGTCTCATTGTTATATACCTTACATTTCAAATTTCTCATAGACAACAGTACCTCATCTACTGAGTATATCCTTCCTAACTTAATCTCGCCACTTTGAGTAGCGAGGTATCTAACCTTTTAACCTAACTCGATTCGCCAAATCGACTTTTACCTGCGCAGATTAAGGTTTTTATCCCCATATTGGAAGAGGAAATCACCTAAAAATGCCCTAATTAGCGGTGAAAGATTGCTTACGATCCTTATTCTGAACGCATTTTA
>JAJZJI010000055.1 GCA_021828345.1 Microcaldota archaeon | reverse complement strand
ATCGGATATTGGTGTGTGTTTTCATTCCTTTATCTAAGCTTTGGTACACAGAGCATATCTAATTATAACCCTGTCTTGTATGCAGGTCCACGGTTCATGCTTATATTCGTTCCAGCAATAACAATAATTATAGGTATTACATTTGCAAAAATTATTGATTGGGTAAAAAACAGAAAGCCAAAAATAAAATTTATATTATATGCAATGATATGCATCATTATTATTACAATATTTATCTCATCCGTAGCAAATATTATATATATAAATTATTCTCAGCTTTATTCTACCGAACCACTTTTGCAATTAGGAGGTTATATTAATAACCTGCCTGCCAACGCAGTAGTATATGGACCAGTAGATATACCTTGGAGCACTTACGTAAATCCAAAAAGGCAGAGTGTTGCACTGGGCTATTCTTCCTCTCAGACTAACTGTAGTGGTGTGTTTGATACATTTCAAATGCCTAAAGGCGCATTTCTTTTAGGCAATGTTACCGACTATAAAAAATGCTCACTTGAACTAATTTATATGCCCTACGCATATAATTGGCTAAAAAATTATACTGCCTTCATACCCTGGGGTCCGAATTTCTATGAATATTCAATTTATGAATATAATCCTACACAAAATTCCTCACATTAGCTCTTTGGTAACATTTGTCCACTTATAAACAATAAAAATAGATGCAGAATAATAAATGAATAAGAGCAAAATCAATTCACACTATACAAATAAGTGGTTATAATTCTTGCAAATTATCTTCTGATATGTTGCGCCCAGAAATTCTTTGGGATTTGAGCGTATGACACGTTATATGGGCCATTATTATTTACAAAAACACTGATAGTGGATACTGCAGCGCCTGAGCTATTTTTTAGAATCATTTCATATACGCCAGGTTTTGCTTGCATGCTGCCATTAATTCTTATAATCTCATTTATATTAAAGCACATTTTAAATGTTCCGTTATTATAATTTAAAAATGTCTGATAGGCACTTGGATTTGCCATCAGGTAATTTGAACCATTTGGAGTAGTATTATTTTGATTGCTAGGTGTTGAGTTATTTACATACTCTGTTCCATTCATTGTTTTTGGAACCCAACTTGGTAGATGAACATTTGGTGGCGCTGTTGGCAATTGTCCACGCTTTGCAACTTTATAGCCTTCGCTTAGCAATTGTTTACCTCCAGGCATATTAAATAAATTGACCACAGATACACCTCCTCCGCCATTTGCAGTTGATACTAAAGGATGGGTAGATATTACTTGAACCTGTGGGCTTACGTTTATTGCACTATTTTGCGAGGTTATTCCATACTGCCCTATGTTTAATACTGCTGCATTATTGCTTACGACTCTTGGCGCGTAACTATTCTTAAATGATAAGGAAGGATATTGCTTAATTTCAATGTTATTAAGAGATCTTAAAAGCTCCGGAGTTGTTTTACCCGTCAATACTACATTACCATTAGAAAATATTATGGGAGAATTATATAACCAGCGTATATCATTTGTTAAATTATCCAAAACTATGCTCATACCATATGGCGCAGCACGTTTTTGCGCATTAGGCGTGTATACATAATTAAACCATAATGAGATACTAACCTCATTTACATTTGGATTTAATATTCGTGCACGATACTTTGGAGTATTAAGCCAACTATACATTGCATTTGCAACATACATTTCTGTCTGGGCTGATGATGGAATCCGCTCTTTATAGCTTATATAATCCACAACCTCTCTTATATATTCATGACCACCATAAACATTATTTCTCATATTTGGCGTCATTGCTAGCCCATCAGTCGTTGTTGTAGTCTTAGAAAGACCAACATATAATGCATGCTGCTCTGTTGCAATTAAATTCATATTATCAACAGTACTAAGCCCTGCTTTTTCTCTTGCCTTATTTACAAGATAAAATAAAAAGCCTTTGCCGACATTGCTCTGCAATTGCGCCTTCTGATTTAAATTTAAATCATAACGATGTGCAAGCTCCATTGAACGTACATCATGGTATAATTTTGTTTTATGATATGCAGCTATAGATTTTTTATAATATTCATGCTCTGCGCCACTATACGCTACAGGCTCACTACTATAGGTAGTGTTTTGCTGGGCTACTAACGAATATGCATTAGCATCTGCTGGCGTTCGTAAGAACATGCCAACTGCCAATGCACCTGCAACAATAGATGCTCTTAAATACCCATTCTTAATCGTATTTTTTTCCATACTATCTTATACACTCTTACGGTATGTGTATATAAATTTTTTTATATAGTCCGTCATTTAGCGTATATATAGGATATCCATTTATGCTATTAGGTTATCTGATATGAGATGCCGCATTGCTGCAAAAATGCGCTATCGCCAACAAATGTTAATTTATTATTTATTATTTTTGTCGCATTCTCACTACTATATCCAACAGATATACTTGGGGTTGAATTTCCATAAGACAAACAGGCACTTGAGCTTGTATATGTATAATTCTTTAAAAGCGAACCCAAACCTCCAGGATTATAAACACATGAATTATTATGCAAAACATATAAATTTATACTATTTGCAGGCCTATGCGCGCTGGTAGGCCCAGTTAATTCTTCTATAAGAGCGGCCTCGCATGATATCATATAGGGGTATGCAACCGAATTATTATCATTTATATATATACTGACATTCTTTGCACTATTAAAATTGGATTTAAATGTATTAAATGACTGATTCCCATTATTTATATACGGGACACTATAAAAGATTGCGCCAAAGAGTATAACAATTATTAGAACACCTAATGCAACTATTGCAAGCCCTCTTTTTGTAATTGAGGTTTGAGGCTTTTTATTATTTGCATTTTTTGTATGCAATGCCTGCTCCTTTGCTTTCTCAGTTGTTTTTGTATTAATAGTCTGCTTAACATGCGCAACGCTCTTATGCGTACTTTTGTTATTTAAATTCTTCTTAACTGCCATTAACACACCTATTTCAATATGCTGGATAGATAACAGGAATTTGTTGATGTTGGAACACCTCCAGCGTATAATATATTTCCATACATGCCTTTATAAATTATGTAGTTGCTATTATTCTCGCTTATAAGTATAGATGGCTCACCTGTACCCACAACACTATTTATGCAGTTTGGATTTGCAAAACCTGTAGAATTTGTAACGCTGCAGACAAGATTCTTCTCATTTATTATGGTGACATTCTTTTTTGCAAGTTTTGCAGATGCAGTTATAGAATTTATACAGGATGTAACCGAGGCATTTATTTCAGAACTTCTATTCACTATTATAGCAACATTACTGCTATGATTGTATATGGATATGAAATTATCCACTGGCAGTGAGTTATTTGCGCTCGATGCTAGAGCATATGTTATATATACGTATATAAGAACGATAACAAAAAATATCGCAAACATCTTTATCCAGGCATTTCTGACATTTCTTGAAACCTTTAATTTATGCCTTTTATGCAACTTTACGTATGTCAATTGGTATATTATTCCTATTATGATTATACCAATTATAAATGAAAGCAATCCCGCATAGAGAGGAGCAATCGCATTTCTTGACATTATATTAGATGCGGATATGCCTGCAAGCGGCATTACAAAAAATGAGTCTATTGACTTTACAACATTTGGCATGCTAAATGGTGTACCATACCTACTTGCGTTTAAGGATATTGCATTTGCTTGTGAGGTTATAGTGCTCAAATTACTATAATTTATCCTATTGTTAAATGTTGCAAGCAGAGCGCTGCTAGAAGTTGCTAGTGCGGCAACATTATTATCGTATGGATAGTCTAATTGCTTTGATAGCACAATACCAGAGCTTGCCTCTACCGCATTATATGCTACATTATATACCGAACTTATATTGGAATAGTACTCATTAACCCTTTTCATTAGTGACGATAACGTTATATTTGCAGCGGTTATATTCTGATAAATGCCCTTTGACTTAATTGAGTTAAACGTATTCTGCATAGTTGATACAAGCGCATACATACCCGCATTATATACTTTTGAATCAATATACGATGCATTTTTGATTGTTGCATTATATAATTTAAAAGTTTTATTTAACAGCACATTATCGTATATCGAGGTATTCACCCTTATTATTACAGGACCTAAATAAGACTGAGCAAGAGCAGTTGAATTTCTTACTATTAAATTTATGCTGCTATTAGATACTGGAAGCGCATTTATCTTATTTATGTTGGATTTTGCATTATTTGCAAGCGTATTATTAAATGTCAATGTATTACAAAAGCTTAACAGCTGACAATACCAAGGAGATGATAACGATACAAATACGGGGCAGTTTTTAAATAGTGCCATGTCAAATCCAGCAGGCGGCGGGAATAGCGGATTTCTCTGCAGCGCTTGAGGCGTATTTATAATTCCGGATGCATTATTTGTAAGTGCATTTATATAGTTATAATAATTTGTGTTATTTATCTTGGACTCCAATTTTGTAAAATTAGAGTAGCTTGAATTATATGAATCATATATCTTTGAAAAATTTATTATCGCATTCTCTATTACAGGTTGCGTGCTTGTATTTGAAAGATAACCGCTGCATGCGGATACTGTTTGACAAGAATAACAGTAATTTGCCGTAGTGCATGTATAACTGCCATTTAATCCGGTATTCTCAAGGCATTGTGCTATTGATTTTGCACCATTGCTGACAAATGCAGATACATTATATTTTAATGCATTAAGCGTTGATTGATTTAATGCATATTTATTAAGTATGAACTCGCGCAATAGAGGCGTTATTGTCTTATTATTGGCGATTATTGAATAAGGGGCAGTGCCATTTATTACTATGTAATTGTTGCCCGTTTGCATTACTATAAAATTGCTGCCAAAGTATGCCATAGAATAATATGTTGAGCCATTTATTATCGCGTTTGGTATATATATTGAAATTGAGGATCTTACACTTTGATTTATCTGTATGGTGCTCTGACCAAAAGCGCTAGCGCCAACAACAACCATTAACATCGCAAATAACATATATTTTGAATTCATTAATACACCGAGATATTTGTAGAACAATTACAATAAAGGTTTATAAACATATTTGTTTTTATGTCGTAGATTTTATTTAACATTAATTATTTGTGTTAAAAATGGTTTACTTATTTTTAGTTAAATTTTATAGGCTTTGTAAATTCAGAAATAAGTTTTAGCGCCATATAATATATGCCACTTATAAAATAGTATATTATACCCCCCTAACAGTATATAAAGTTAATTAGAAGCATTTGTCAAATAGGTAAATTCTTTTGCTAGAACACACTTAATTTTAAGTAAGTAGATATTAATTTTCTTAGATATATTTGGATTTTACGAATATTTATTTGCCTGTAAATATTATTTGCCAAAAAGGATTTTAGCTATTAAAAACACAACTCGCGTTAATATTAGATAAATAAAAATTAAAAATAGAAATAAAAATTAAAAAGAAAAATTAAAAAAGAAAAAGAAAGAAATTACTACCGTTCTTATTTTGCTGCAAGTGCGTATAGCTGCTCAATGAAGCTGTTTGCTGCTGCTGTTGTCTGGTTTGCTGTGTAACCTGCTACCAATATTTGGTTGCCCTTTGCGATTACCTTACCGCCTGTTACGTTAAGTTCAGCATTCGTTACGTTCTGTGCCTGCTCCATCTGTTGCGACAATGTGTTTACATAACCGCTACCGACCAATATGAGCGAATCTCCTGAGTTGATGTTGCTGTCTAGTACTACTAATGGACTTGTTGTTGCAAGATTCTTCAATAGTGTTGGTGATGTCATGTTAACTGGCTCTGATGTTAAGTTGTCTATTCCAGTTATTGTGTAACCAGAACTTACTACTGGGGTTGCATTCACTTGGTATATTGAAACATTTGGTATGTTTGTCAATTGACCTACGCCAAATGGACCATATACTTTTGCGTTCTTTACCACTGCAGATGATGCATTGGTTGATAATGCAAACTCCAACTGTCCGACACTCTTTGCCATGTTTATTGCCACTTCTGATGGTGTTATTGATGCTATCTTACTACCGCGCTCTGTTATGAATCCAGATTCTGCATTTATTCCGCTTCCGCCCTGTGATGACACGTATGTTACGTTATCATGTGTACCTGGCGTTGTTGACGGACTTGCTGTGTAGTTCAACTGGAATAGTGGTGCTGCACTTGGACCCGCTGTTGAGTTTACTATACCTATCTCGACATTGTCTGTGTATGATGTTGATGATGGAACGTTGTACTCACTTAGTGTGTATGTACCATAGTTGTGTATTCCAGTACCTGCGCCAGGACCTGAAATGCCACTTATGCTAAATGTTGATGATGATTCACCATTCTGCTGGTTGTATGTCACACTTGTACCAACTGTTCTTAGATCATAGTTCTTACCAGATTGTGTATATAACAATATAGGTGTTGAACCTGTTCCCAGTGTTCCTAATGTTACTGCATTTGCTGCATTTGATGTTGGAACCTCTTTTGCTGTTATTGTTAGACCTGGAAGTGCTCTTGTTACCTGTATGCTTGTCATATTGTCGAAGAATACGCTATTCTCGCTCAATGACTGAGAGCTTGCATTGAATGTGTATGATGTAGATACTGGCTGACCTGATCTATATCCATTTAATATTACTGTTAATGGATATGTTGGGGTTATGAAATTACCATTTGCTGCTGTTAATGTTACCATTACGTTTGCATTGCTTGATGTCAATACATTTGCCTCAACCTGAGTCCCTGCTGTGTAGTTGTATGGTGTTAGATCATATGTCAATGTGCTACCTGTCTGACCTGCATAACTAAATGCATCTGGTATTGATGAGCTGACTACTAACTCCTGAGCTGGCTCTGTTATTGCTGTTGTATTTATTGAGTATATTGTACCTGTTGCTGTACCTCCAGACAATACATTTGCTATACTTGATGGTGTTGTTGATGTTGGTGTGTTCTGATATTCTATGCCACTGCCTGTTGAAGATACAACAGTAACTGGATCATAGTTTGCTGTTCCTAATGTGCTTCCAACAAATTGTAGTTTGTATGTTGATGGGTTTGTTATGAAGTTAAAGTTCTGTCCTGGTAATAATGTGCTTGAGAGCGATGTTGTTCCATATAGAATTATGCTCTGCAATGCATTTGTCTTACCTGAACCAGACGAGTTTGTCCACTCAAGCTCTGTATACCAATTTGGATCATTTGTTGTGTTGAATGCCTTACCGCTTGTTATATTATATACATTAGAGTATATTTGCACCTTTGCCCACTTTTGGTATGAGAATGAACCTCCAACGAATGTTGAATTCACCTTCACATATACCTGATGACCAGATACATTAAAGTGCGACAATGAACCCTGGTTAACTACGCTTGTGTTTACTG
>JAJZJI010000054.1 GCA_021828345.1 Microcaldota archaeon | reverse complement strand
GTTCAAATATTCGGAGGTTTCGGGTATTCATTTCTTTCACAAGTCGGTGCATTTTTCTGCGATAGCAGGGTAACAAGATTATATGAAGGTACAGATGAAATAATGGAACTTAAAATAGCATCTAAAATTTTAGGAAAAGAATTTGAGGCGTTTGATTAAATGAAAATAATAAAATTTAATGGAGAGATACAAGCAAGTGTGTCGCGAGAAGTGGTCCTTGCTTTTATTGCTAATCCACGTATGGTGTCCTCATGTATTCCAGATTCAAAAAATTTTAATCAAAAAGATGAAAAGAATTTTACAATAGACGTTTCTGTTGGTATAGGATTTGTAAGCGGCATATTTGAGTTGATCGGTAGTTTAAATAGAATTGGAGATTATCAATTGACTTATAATATAGAAGGTGCTGGGATAGGTAGTACAGTTAAAGTAATATTATTACTTGATTTAAAAGAGAGTACTGTTAATACTGAAATATTATGGAACGCCGAATTGGATCTTAGTGGAGTTGTAAGTGGTGTTAGTGAATCAATATTAAAAAAAGTAAGCGAAGAGAAAATAGATAAAATAATAGCTAATGTTAAAACTAATTTAGAAAGAAATAAAGGTGTATAAACATGGAAAAATTATTTCAACAGTCAATTGATGACTTAAGTAAATTATACAAGTTCTCTGAAAACGAATTAAAAATACTTAATGATGTTGACAGTGCGGCAGAGGAGATGGCGGAAGGAGAGTTTGAACATTATATAAAACATGAGATTAATTTTGATGCACTAAAGATAGCAAAAAAATATGGATTGTTAGGCATACCTATAAAGAAAGAATATGGTGGTTTAGGATCTACAATGCTTGTTACTGCATTGGCAAATCAGAGATTTGGTCAGATGGGGCTTAGTTTTTCAACTTTTTATGACGTTGATGTTTTCATTGGTTCTTTAACTTTTCAGCGATGGGCTTCAGAAGCACAGAAAGAAAAATATCTTAAACCCGTGGCACAAGGTGACAAAATCATTGCATTTGCACTTACAGAACCGGAAGCTGGCAGCGAACCAACAGCCCTAAAAACCAATTATGAAAAAAGAAGTAATAAATATATACTAAATGGCACCAAATATTTGATAACAAATGGTTCTATTGCTGATTATATAATAGTTTTTGCAAGATCAAAATCTGTGCAAAACGAGATAAGTGCATTTATAGTAGATGGAGAAAGTACAGGGTTAACAAGAATGCCATTACGAGAAAAGATGGGATTATTCACTTCTGACACTGCAATGTTAGAATTCAAAGATGTTGAAGTACCTGAGGAAAATATAATTGGAGAAATAGGTAAAGGAATTCATATTGCATACTCAGCACTTCTTAATGGAAGAATAGGTATTGCATCTGGATGTATAGGTATAATAGAAGGGTCACTTAGTGCAGCAATTGCAAGGGCAAAGGAACGTGTTCAACATGGAAAACTTATAGGAAAACATCAACTCATACAGAGACATATTGCGGAGATAAGGCAGAATCTTGAAATGGCAAGATGGCCTACCTATTTTGCCGCAATACAAAGAGCTGAATATGAAAAAGATATAAGTAATAAACTATTAATTAACGAAGCAGAGTTAAGAACTGCATTGGCAAAGAAAATCGCATCAAGACTTGCCTTTGAATCTGCTGATCGCGCAGTTCAAATATTCGGAGGTTTCGGGTATTCATTTCTTTCACAAGTCGGTGCATTTTTCTGCGATAGCAGGGTAACAAGATTATATGAAGGTACAGATGAAATAATGGAACTTAAAATAGCAAATATGGTTTTAGGGGAGGAATTTGAAGCGTTTGAATGAATGGTTTATATGTCTATAAGGGGATATTTAGGGAAAAAACCAATTATACACAAAACAGCATATATCGAAGAAAATGCAACAATAATAGGTGATGTTGAAATTGGTAAAGATTCAAGTATATGGAACGGCGCAGTGCTTAGGGGAGATTTGCATTATATAAAAATAGGGAAAAATACAAATGTACAAGATAATGCTGTTTTGCACGGAACTGCAGATTATTATCCAACAATAGTTGGGGATAATGTTTCTATAGGTCATAATGCAATAGTGCATGGATGTATTATAGGGAAAAATTGCTTGATAGGTATGGGGTCAATAATATTAGAGGGCGCAATAATCGGGGATTGGTGTATCATAGGTGCAGGCGCTGTTGTTACAGAAAAGGTTAAAATTTCAAACAATAGTATTGTTTTAGGCATACCTGGTAAACCAGTAAATAAAATTACAGTAGCACATAAAGTAAGAATAACGAGAAATTGGAAGGCTTATGTAGCTCTTAAAAATTCATATCTTAAAATGTAGTTAACTTTTATAATCATAAAATCCATTTCCTGTTTTTCTTCCCAGTTTTTTATCATTAACAAGTTTTACTAATGATGGTGCTGGTATAAACTTCTGATCTTTATTCTGCATGTATATTGCGTCCATTATGTCTTTACATACATCTAATCCTATAAAATCTGCAAGCTCTAAAGGTCCCATAGGGTGATTAAACCCTAATTTTGCTATGGTATCTATAGCATTAACTGTTGCAACCCCCTGATCAAGTGCATTTATAGATTCATTTATATAAGCCATGAGTATTCTGTTTGATATAAATCCAGGAAAATCCATAACTTTTACTGCAGTCTTCCCCAAGCTCTCCCCAAAAGTTATTGCAGCATCTACTGTTAATGTTGAAGTATGCTCTCCTTTTACAATTTCAATAAGTTTCATAACTGGGGCTGGGTTGAAAAAATGCATTCCAATAAATCTATTTGGTGTGTTAAGTACATTTGAAAGTGAAGTTATAGATATAGATGACGTATTTGTTGCTATAATTGTTTTTAACCCAACAACATTTTCAATTTTCATAAGTACTTTACGTTTTATATCTATATCCTCTGGAACTGCCTCTATTACTATTTCAGCTTCTCTAAGATCATTCATGTTAATAGAAGTTTTTAAATGCGAAAGATATGATTTTTTTTGTTCTACTGTCAGTTTTCCCTTCACAATCGCTTTATTAAATCCTAAATTAATTAATTCAATCCCTTTTTCTATAGAAGCTTCACTATCACTTATTAATAACGTATCATAATTTGCACTTATTATCGTCTGAGTTATTCCAGAACCCATTGTACCAGCTCCTATAATCGCTATTTTCATATTATCACATTTTTTCAATAATCATAGATGCCGCTCCTCCACCTCCATGGCATAGCGAAGCAAGACCTAAATTTACATTACGATCAATCATTGCATATAAAAGATTTGACAATATACATGCTCCTGTAGCTCCGAGCGGATGACCAATGGCTGTGGCACCACCATTCACATTTAATTTTTTTAGATCAATACCGAGCTCTTTTACAACGCCTAGAGTTTGGACGCAGAATGCCTCATTAATTTCTATAATATCTATATTATTTATATTCAGTCCAACTTTTTGCAATGATTTTTTTATTGCAGGTACTGGAGCCATTCCATAGTCATTCGGATTACTTCCAGAAGATGCATATGATTTAATTTTAGCGAGTGGTTTAAATTTATATTTATTCATTATTTTTTCCCCCATTAAGAGTACGAAACCTGCCCCATCACTTAATTGTGATGCGTTTCCTGCGGTTATGGTGCCATCTGGTTTAAATGCAGGTTTAAGCGCGGCAAGTTTTTCCATACTAGTATCCTTTCTTATACATTCATCAGTATCGAAAATATTACCATTATTGAGTTTTATTGGTATTATTTCACGCTTGAATTTTCCCTCGCTTGATGCTATTGCTGCCTTTTTCTGACTTTCAAATGCAAATGCATCCTGCTCCTTTCTTGTTATTTTATATTTGATAGCCATATCCTCAGCAATAGTTCCCATATGTAAATTACTATAACAATCGGTAAGCCCCTCACTAAGCATTTCATCTACCATCTCAAATTGATCTGGACGCATATTATTTTGTTTTAGCTTATCAAGAAAGGAGTCAAGCGTCATGTTTCCAAATTTCTGTAGCGTTCTTACTCCATGTATTGCAAAAGGTGCATTTGACATACTTTCAATGCCCCCGGCAATTATCATCTGAGCATTTCCTGCAGCTATTGCTTCTGCACCGAGTCCTATTGCTTTTAGACTAGATGCACAGACCTTATTGACAGAATATGCAGAAATACTACTAGGCAATCCTGCATACATTACAACCTGTTTTGCTATATTTTGTCCTAATCCTCCAGATATCACGTTTCCAACTATAACCTCATCAATTTCGTTAGCGTTTATTATTGTGCGCGCTAACAGTCCTTGTATAACTTGAGCACCAAGATGTGTTGCACTTATATTGGAAATAGATCCAAGAAATTTACCTATTGGACTTCTTACAGCATCAACTATATATACCTCTTCCATTTTATCACTATTTAAAATTAGGTTTTCGTTTTTCAATAAATGCATCTATCCCTTCCTTTCTATCTGGGTGATTAAAAGAAGAGACAAAATCAGATTTTTCTATATCCTCATTATATTTTGAATTGGCATTTATTGCGTGTTTTGCGTTCTTTACTGCGTTGTAACTATTTATTTTTATTTGTTTTGCAAATAATTCTGCCTCATATATAAGTTTATCAGAACTTACTATTTTATTAATAAGACCTATTTTTAGAGCGTTATTAGCATCTACATAGTTACCTAAAAATATTAGTTCTTTAGCTTTAGCTATGCCTATAATCTTTTGAAGTCTATACGTGCCACCACCTCCTGGTATTATACCTAGTTTAACTTCTGGCTGTCCAAAAATAGCATTCGGTGTAGCTATCCTAATATCACATGCCATTGCAAGTTCGCATCCACCACCAAGGCAGTAGCCATTTATTGCTGCTATAACAATTTGCTCCATATTTTCTATACTATTAAATATGCGATGCACTCTTTTAACAAAAGCCTCTGCATCTTTTTTGTTTTTAAGACTTTTCAAATAATTCAAATCAGCCCCAGTTGAAAAAGATTTATTTCCAGAACCTGTAATAATAATAATTTTGGATTTGCCATCAGTTGCAATTGTTTTTATTATTTTTTCCAAGCTTTCGAGAATTTCCAAATTAAGAGAATTTAGTTTATCCGGTCTATTAAGTGTTAAAATTGAGATATCTTTTTTTTTATTTATAAGAATACTATTATTCATACTAACTACACTTAAGTTATAATAGAAAGCTATATTTTAATAGTTTACATATATTGTTAAAATTCTATTAGACAAATAAATGAACATTAAATATTTAAAATCCACTTTTATTTACACGCTGGCGCAGAGTTGTTTAATATTGTACATATTTGAGATGTAAATACATCCGCCGTACCTATTATTGCTTGTGCTTGTGCCGTATTAGGGTTATTTAAATCAGATTCTATTGTGCTCCAATTCATATTATCTATTAGTTGTGGTGTAGTTAACGCACCTACTTGTATGGAATAATTTCCAAAATCAATAAATGGTATACTTCCACCTTTATTAAATTTAGAAAATGTACTGCTTTCAGAAGATGTTAAGTTCTGTAATTTTGGGTAATTACTTATGTTTGCATCAAATACATTAGTTTGTAATTCAACATGTGTAAAGTTGATCAAAGAACTTGAATAATTTGAATTATAAAATGTGAATGTCGGAGTTGAAGGATATGCGTCTGATGTGCTTGATGTCATATAATGTAATTCGGTGAAATTACCAAATCTCATAAGTGCCAATATTAAGCCCCAACGAGTTATTGCACAAAATGGACAATAATCGGCTCCGATGTATAAGATTTCTGGTTTTCCATTAACATTTAAAAGTGTATATGGGGTCTTTTGAACTGGTAGATTTGATGATATACCATTTCCTATATCTGTACTTAATGTTTTATTATTTGCAATAGCACTTAATTCTGTTATAAATGACGGACTTACTTTCATATTGTCATAAGATACAGATGATGTGTTTACACTACTCTGGCTATTCATATAAAATATAATAATAGCAACAACTATTACAGCTACAATCAATATAATAATATTTTTAGATATTGCCATATATACACCGAAAATATACTACATACTTAATTATTAACACATTTATAAAAACATATCCTATCATTAAGTTTGTGTTAAACTTGTATCAATTGATAGAATATAAATAAATGTTTATCTTAATATAGATATGCCCTAAGGGGTTGTGGCGTAACTTGGCAGCGCGGCAGGCTCCAGATGTTTATCAGATATTAATGAGCTAATGCGATGATTATGATCTGGAATTTTGAAAATATGAAGTTACCTGCACGTCGGGGTTCAAATCCCCGCGACCCCAAGCCACAAATATAATAAATTGAAAATATACTGATGTTTTCTTATATTTAACTTTTTATACTTTTTATAATATCCATAATCAGAAATGTTTTTACTAATTAAAATATTTTAATAAATCATTAAGAAAATATTATTATACAACTAATGTACGCGCGATTTTATGTTTAAAAAATATGGCTATTTAGGTATTTTTTTAATAGCATTTGCAGAAATAAATTTCATTCTTGTTATACAGCCTTTTGCTACGTGGTATATCCCAATAGTATGGTTTGGATATATAATTCTTATAGATAGTTTTGTTTATAAAAAAAATAAAAGCTCGTTAATAACAAAATACCCTAAAGAATTTATTTTGTTATGTTTGCTTTCAATACCTTTTTGGTTGATATTTGAGCTATATAACATATATACTACGAGTTGGATTTACATTAATTATGTATGGTATCTTCATCTTTTTGATTTTACAACAATAATGCCTGCAATATTAGAAACATTCTCATTATTGAATGTATATAAGATAGGTGAGCGTTTTGATGTTAAAAAACATGTGAAAAATGATGGTGGAAAAAATGGGAAGATAGTTATATACGTATTGATATTAATAGGAATCTTAGCGTCGTTATTACCAGTGATAAATCCTCTAATCGGACTGCCATTTATATGGATTGGATTATTTTTGTTTTTAGATCCTTTAAATTATATTATTAAAAGGCCAAGTATACTGCAAAAAGTGAGCATTGGAAAGAAGAGCATCATGCTGCGAATATGGCTTTCTGGAATAATAATGGGATTTTTTTGGGAATTTTGGAATTATCAGGCATATCCTAAATGGTATTATACTCTACCACTATTTTATATGCCCCAATTTAAACTTTTTGAAATGCCATTTACTGGTTATTTAGGATATCTACCTTTTGCTGCGGAGGTATTTTTGTTTTTTGCATTATTTAGGTCATTTATATTCAAAGAAAAAAATGACCTCATTATGATGTAATATGAGTACTAAATTCATCTTATTTTAACTTTTTGGTTTTGATTATTTTAGGAATATATTAATACCTTAAATAAAAACCCAATTATGGTAATACTATGTTTACGATAAAAGATTTTTCTGATAAAAATTCACATAAATTAGGTTTTAATGATTTAGGTAAGCTAATAAGAAAAGAAAAAACAGTTGACGAAAGCTATCTTGAAATAATTAATAAAATATTATCTGAAGGCCAAATAAAAGAAAATAGAACAGGAATTCCAACACTTGTGATACCAACAGCAACATTTGAGCATAATATGTCGGATGGATTTCCAATACTAACTACAAAAAAGATAACATTTAGGCTTATTGCAACTGAGCTAGAATTTTTTATAAAAGGAATAACAGATAAAAAATGGATGCAAGATCATAATACTCATATATGGGATGAATGGGCAACTCCAAAAAAGGTTAAATATGGAACATCA
>JAJZJI010000053.1 GCA_021828345.1 Microcaldota archaeon | reverse complement strand
CAGAACAACTACCAAATGAGTTTACGACTGGAGCAACTGATGTATCAAGTCCAGCTGCAATAGCTAACACTAAATTAGCATTAACAAGTATAGAAAATAATGCTCCTCAATTAGAATCCTCATCAGTTGTAAGTGATGTTCCACATGCGTTTGAGCCAACAATTTCACCAAGTAATGGCGGCACATATATTGTAACTAGCGGTAGAAGTTCACTTGTACAATTAACCCAAGTTGCAGTTAAACCATTAATAATATCTACACCTGCAGTATCAACAATTAATATAATATCACCAAGTCAAACAGTTAGTACATTGATATATAATAACAAAGATCCACTTATACTTACAAATAAAAATTATCTTGCGACATCATTCGCAGGAAGTTCTATTATTGGTCTTACACAAACAACAAACGGAATCCAAAATACAAATAGAGTTGCACTTCCATTAATCTCTTCTTATACTAATAGTACATTAAATAGATCTAGTACAGTGCTAGGCAATCAATCAAACACTATAACAAGGCAAAACACTATATCCTCATTATCATCATTACAAAATCAAAAACAATCCTCAGCACAATTAACATTATCTCGAACATTAACAAGACAACAACAAAGGGAAGCACAAATACAAGCAAATGGTGAGAGTGCAGGTCAATTCGATGTATTGCCTAATATAATAAGTCCAATACCTACTTTTGGTATAGGATCACGCATTAAAAACACACAGCGCACTATAAGACCTAAAAAACAAATAAAGTCTGTCAACTTTAAATACTTTGCAGACTTTAGTCATTCAGAGCTGAATATACATGGCAAAGCGACAAAGATAGGGTTAAGCAGGCCAATTGCAGGGGGGCGCAAGAAATGAAAGCCCAAGTTGATGTTATTTTTCTAATTGTAATTGCATTCGCCTTAATCATTGCGCTTTTCACTGTTGATATTGTTTGGAATGGTTTAACTTCAAACTCTGCTTTTCAGGCATTAACTAACGCAACGCCAACCGGCAAGCTTGCAGTTAAATCTACAACTAATGCAATATCATTACTTAATAACTCTATCATAGTACTATTCTTCTTTGGAGCTTTTGTCTCGATAATCTCAGCAGCATTTACAGATGCAAGCCCCGTGTTCGTGCTTCCTGCAATTATAGTGCTGCCAATAGAAATAATATTCTCATTTATATTCCATGATATATTTTTGCAGGTAATTTCTAACTCATCATTTGCGGCTATTGCAGCGCAATATAATTATATTGTGATATTCATGCAGTATCTACCAGTCATTTCATTTATAGTATCAATTATAATAATTATGTTTACGTTTACAAAATGAGGTGAAAATATGAAAAAAACATATCCAAAAATTAAAGGACCAAGATATAGAAAAATGTATAAGCGCGGAGAGCGTCTATACAAAGGAACAGCAAAAAAGAAAGAATTAAAGCGTTTTGAGGCAACGTATGGAGTGGAGCGCGGCAGATACATTTATGGAGCAACAGTTGGAAAAGTTAAAAGAGAAAGAACAGAGTTAAGAAAAGGTAGATAAAAATGTTGAAAAATGCAAAAATAGGTATACTATTTACGTTATTTATAGTATCTCTTTTGCAGTTTTCAGTGGCAGGACCCTCATTGCCTCCAAGCGCATTGTATTATGTGCCAATTAACATATCAAATACACAAACAACAGCGACTGGAGCCGGCTTTCAGCAATTATTAACAATTAACATGAGCAAATACAAAACTTATCTTCGCCCAAAATTAAATAATACTGCATTCTATTATTATAATGGTACAAAAGTTTATAGCTGGATTGAAAGCAATCTCTCTAACGCTTCGAAATATACTGATGTATGGGTTAAATTAAATCCTTCAGTTGTTCATGGCACTAATTTAACAATATATATGGCTATAGGAAATATGACCTCTAATTATATTAATTCAACTACAAGCGGTATAGCCCCAGAGCTAACCCCAACTTATGGGTCTTATGATAACGGTAAAAATATATTTAATTTATATGATAATTTTAAAGGAAGTGCGTTAAATACGAGTAAATGGGTAACTACAATAGGAACAGGTGGCAGCGTTATTATTAATAATGGTGCTGAATTAACTACTACGACTGGAAGTGTTGTATTATCCTCAATAAATTCATTTAATCCAACTACAAATATATTAGACATGTATGAATATTATACAGCAACATCAGATTATCAGCCTCAATCTGGTTATTTTGGGTCTACTGATACAGGTTTACCGCAATATAGTATTATGGGCATTAATACTAATGTATATACGTTACAAACTTATAATGGTGGAGCAACCTCACCAACAAATATTTCAGGTGGAAGTTTTACTTCTTATCAAATATTTAGCATATGGTCTGGAACTACGGAAATTTTTGGGCAATTAAATTATGGAAGTATATATACTAATTCAGCTAATTTCGCCGCTTCGACCACACAATACATTAATTTCTTTACAACTTCTAGTTCAACTTATACTTTATATGTAAAATGGGTAAGAACAAGAAGTTATCCACCGAATGGGATTATGCCAACTGTGGGTTATGGGCCTATTACATCTACTAGTAGCAGCCACACAGTAACAATAAGTATAACACCTTTGCCAGATGCATTGCTTGCACAAACAGTTACAGTAACAGCAACGTGCAGTGCTGGTGATACTTGCGAAGTACAAAGCCCATTAGGAACAACTCTTGCATCCGGCACAACAACAGCGACTTATACAACATCAAGTTTAACATTCGGGTCGCATACGTTTTATGGGTACAATGTCGCTGGTAGCACAGATGCTTCTGCTAGTGTAGATATTGTAGCTTACATTGTTTCAAAAAAACCAACATTAAGTACATATAATTATGAAACAGCGACAGATTGGTTTAACTATACTATTAATTTTTCGCCCTCTGTAAAATATGCGAATGTAATAGTGCAGAATGCGCTCAAGAATTTAACGTATGAAAACGAAACAGGACAAGCAAAATTGCAAAATTACAATATGAGTTATATTTTACCCTTAGTCTCAGTAAACAATACTGCGAATATATATAATAGTTCATTTGTTTTAGTGTATAATAACAATACAAAAATATATTATAACAAAGTATTAAATAATTCCCAAAATACATATTTTAATTATATCCCAGCAATAGCAAATAAGCTTAACAATATTATAGAAGGAGATAACCAAACTATTTTCGTCAATATTTCCCAGAAAAAATTAATAAGTCTTGCTACTGTTAACAGTACTGTAGTAATTGGGAATAAAACATTAACAGAGTTCGTATCTAGTAATTATCATTATTATGCGTCGATATATTCATTTTTAAATAAAAACTTTAATTTAACAATGCCTAAAGTTGGAACGCCAGTTACAGTAACAGCAACGATACCAATAAAATTAACATATAATAATAATTATGTATATCGCAATACAAGCATAACCTTTGGTAGTTATTTACCGTCATTAATTAATTGTAATTCGACGAGCGATAAGGCAATAAATTGGACTTTCTACAATGCAACATTGCCAAGTCAAGTATGGAGTTCAAACGTATTATTGCAAGGATCATTTATAATTAGAAATAATTTATATACCTCAAATACCATTAACGGAACTAACGCAGGATTTACAAGCACTGCAACTGCAAATAAATATTATAGTTGTATATATCCTAATTTTGCAACATTTATATCTGGAGGGAGCTTTAAGTATTCTAGTGTTGGAGCAACTAACGCAACCTTCTATCTGCAGAATTTAACCACATCTAACAAATCTGTAACCGAAAAATTATATCTTTATAACATATCATCCCCGATATTGTATGAAGTTGCAGTAGAAAATGTAACAAGCGCTAGTTATATACCTGCACTGGTAGAAGTAGACTTATATAACCCTAATACGAATACAAGTATATTAGTTAACGAATTTTATACGCAGGGGGGGAGTGGAACATATATTAATCTGCAGAATCAAAGAGAGTATAGATTTGTAGCATATACCCCACAAACTAATAATTTATTAGCCGTAACAAATTACTTTACTGCGCAAAGCTGTGGAACGTCTGCCTGCCCTTTTGTTATACAGGTTGGCAATTTTTCGATAACATTAATTCAAAGCATATTATCAAATCTAAAATATAATTGTAATACAACCAATGGAGCATCAAACACCGCAACTGAAAGCTGCATATTCACGTCTAACTTAGGAAATGAGTATAATATATCTTTAAAAGTATACAATCAAAGTGGATATACATTAACGTCGCAAGTTGCAACCTGCTCAAAATCGGAAGTTACTAAAAGCGGAACACTTAGCTGCACAGTACCACACATCAACGATACTTTATATATTTGGAAATTTGGAGCGATTGTAAATGGCAGCAGTTATGCACTAGCACAGGGAACATTTGGAACGTCGCAAGGTATCTTTGGAAGCATTGGGATATTTATCGGGTTATTAGGCGTTATAGTTGTTGCATTAATTTACATAACGAAAAATCCCACAATAACAATCATAGGCGTTGACATATATTTAACATCATTATTTTACATTGATCTAAGCCAAGCCACATTATTAACAGTAGGATTTTTATGGATAGCTAGTGCATTCATTATATATATAATTAATAGGCGTTGACAATGAAACAATATAAAGCAGCTGTACCAATTAGAAGCTTAATCTTTGCTTCTGTTGTAGCCGTAACTATGCTCTGGGCGCTGGTTGGTTATGTTGGATCGTATGACACTATTAATAATGTAACTATGAACTCGACCTTTAAAGCGGCTTATCTCGCCGCAACAGGGGCGCAGAGTAATAGTACAAGTCTGTTTGGAATCCTTACAAATATGAGCAACCAGGCAAAATCACAAAGCAGTTCATTGGGAGGTCTTAATACGCTTAATACTGTTGGTATGGCCTCGCAGTATTTACTATCTATTCCAGCGACATATACTGCACTCATTGTATTTATTCAGAATGGCATTGGTAGCATGCTAGGTACTAGTATAAGTTACTCTGAAGCTAATATAATATTTTTAGTTATTGTTGTTATTATACTATCGATAATGTCTGCAGTATTCATATTCCCATTGTGATATTATGTTGCATTTACTATTAGTGTATTGTATTATGAACACAACAGGCACAGGGTTAAATACCACTTATCAGAATGTAACAGGTATACAGCAAATTTTTGGTATAATAAATAACAATCCCTGCCTGCCCGGCGGCATATTTGGGTTTGCACTGCTTGGCATTATTATGTTCGTTGCCTTTGGAGCAATGGCACTTAGATATGATGTATCGATTGCTCTTGTTGTATCTGGTTTCTTAGGTACTGTTATAAGTGTATTCTTAGTGCAGCTTGGGTATCTAAGTACTAATTTAGTTTATATGCCTATTGCGCTGGTTGCACTTGGATCTGTAATATTTCTGCTCCGCAATGCTATGGCCCCATATTGAAGGGGTTTGGATTCTGTACGCAGAGATTGCTTTCAGTGTTGTTTATTGCTGCAATGTTAAAAAATGAGGTATAGACAGATATATATACTGATATTGAGTTTTCAATTTGTTGCGCATAATTGCTGCAAGAACTAGATAGTGTTATGTCCTTTTGTATACTGAGTCGCCAAAGCATTCCAACTGCAATAAATGATGTAATTATCAATACGCCTATAACATATATTAGAATTATTTTAATTTTTTTGTCCATAGAGATCATTCACACAATTTTTGTTTTTTTCAATTCTTGATTTAAAATATTTAAATAGTTTATTAGGCGATACCCCCATGTTTTCCGCAACAATCTCTAGGGGTATGTTATTGATGTTTGCAATTTCTATATAGAATAAATGTAATGAGTGCCAGGTATATGTATGTGTTGGGCCTAAAACATTATGTGAAGCAGTGTTTAAAAATTCATTGAGTTTGTATAGACTAAAATTAAAAATAAGTTGGTTGTAATCATGGATCCCGTTTGGGAGTTTTTTCATTAACATTTGCGGAACAGACACAACTCTGAATCGCTTGAGCTTCACATCATATATACGTATTGTATTACTTCCTAGATCCGCTTTTTTAATAGTGATTAACTCCTGTGGCCTTATCCCTGTATAAATTATAAATTCAAGAGCAGTCGATTCTAAGCCCACGAGTGAATTTAGCATTAATGTTATATGTTCTTTAGTGGGAGCTTCATTAATTATATCATGGTGTTGCCACAGCATTAATTCGCCTTTTAGCTTCAGCTGATAATTCTTCTTGGGTTTTGATTACTCCTTTTTTTAAGTACTCAATATCTATAATCTGTGTCATAAGTTTCTCTTTCATTGAGTAAACTGTTGATGTTGTTGTTGGAAAATCGATTAAGATCTTATCAAGCATGTTCATACCATTATTCAAAATATTGAGTGCCTTGTCGTAGTTAGGGTCCTGCTTTGGTATATTCTGTTTAGTATCCCAGTATAACTTTTGTGCGTCGCCAGACCAGCCAATAACCTTGCTGATATCCTCAAGGGCCAGAACGAACTTTAAAGAATGTCTGCCCCCACCTTTTAGGCGCTTTAATAGACCTTTGTATAAGATTTTTTCCTTTAGGGGAAGTTTATCTATTGCGTTATCAAGTTCCTCATCTGGCATTGTATACACCTATAACATATCTAATCGTACTTTCCATATCATCGCCAATAAACTCCGATGCGTTTCCCAATACTTTTGGCGGTATTATTGTGCTGGAATTTAACAACTGCTCTATTTTTGGAACATAAAAGAATCTTGATACTTTGTATAGTGCTAAGATATAACAATGTATATCATAATTTTTGTTAAATGTATATTGTTTTGGTTTATCTATTACTTTTTTCATAAGACCTGTAAAATCCTCTGCAGTGCTTTCTTTTAGCTCTAGTAAGATTGTTTTTAAATTGTTGGTAACTATTACAATATCCGCGATAGGCTCAAAATCAACGGTTTTTGTGCAAAATACAATCTCTTTGTTTTCTACCATTCTATTTAAGATTTTAAGTGCCTCAGCTTCGCTTCGAGTTCTGCGTGAGTTCATTATATACCCTCAAGATATCCGTCAGTATACTTTCCCATTAAAGCCTTATCCTCTTCTGTGAACGGCACGGACAAATAATAATTCAATGAAACAAAATCGTTATGACCCTGCGATAAAAGTATAATTTTAGGGTTTATTGTGGGATATTTGATCGTAATCCACGATTCCCACGTCTTTCTAAACATTTTAGCAGAAATGCCCTCAATTCCGATCCCTGCGCTCTTAGCCCACCCCAACAGGTCGGCGCGTATACCGGCTCTGTTTGGAATGGGTCGGGAATTTGTTAGGAATAGTGGAATTATGGTCTGGCCCCAGCGCGAGAGCCTAACAGAGCGCTGCTTCAGTGCTTTATGTTTGCGATTCGCTTCTACTGGAAGGTGAATAAATGTTTTATCAAACCACTGTGGGTTTTTTTGAAAGAGTGCCAACTCTTCGTAACGCATACCAGTTGTTAATAGAGCATCAAGCCAAAGCTGCTGGTAAGGCTTTGCGAGAGTGCGTATACTTTCAAATTCAAAAGGTCGTAGTATTCTGCTCTGCCTTTTATCAGACTTCAAAATGATTGGCTGTGGCATAATATACACTAAGAGAGAAAAGTATATAAATTATACTAAATTTAGTTTATATTGAGCTTTTTTTAGGCTCAAAACCCTAAAAAAATATACTTAAAGGACTTAGGAAGTATATTAACGAATTAGCTTTGTTAATATGCCAACAATCTCTTTGATATACATAATTGAAATATACATTAATACAACAATAAAGAAAACTATAGCTAATA
>JAJZJI010000052.1 GCA_021828345.1 Microcaldota archaeon | reverse complement strand
ATCTCTGAAATAGAGATCTTGTTACTTACTACATTATCATTATTTTGTTCATTTTCTATATCCATTAGAAACATTGTAAAACTATAATATAATTATTACAATACACGCGAAATAAGTTATAATATAACAACATTACATAGCTATGAAAAAAACACTTATTGAAATATCAACCATTGTCTTCTTATCTTGCATTGTATTTTTACCATTATTATCAGGAAAGGTTATATTTCCAGCTAATATATATAAGGTGACTCCATTATATAAAAATGTGAAAGGTGTTAAATCTAATGGAAAAACTATAACAGATGGAGACGTCCTGTATAATACATTTCCATGGGCCCTAGAAATAGAAAATGCATTAAGATCTGGATACAATCCATTATGGCAATTTCAAAATTTGGCAGGAATGCCACTATTAGGTAATGATCAATCACACCCATATTATCCATTAGAATTTCCACTATTCTTTTTATTCTCACCAGTTCTAGTGATCAACATATCAGTATTTCTAGAAATTATTCTTATGGCAGTTGGTGGATATTTTCTAATATCATTATATTCAAAAAATTCTACATCAAGAATTCTTGGATCACTACTTATTGCATTTAATGGATTTATGATTGGATGGCTTTTGTGGCCACTTGCAACAATTATGTCTATATTCCCATTTGTTCTTTTTACAATAGAAAAAACAATACGAGAAGAATTTAGTAGGAAAACATTAGTATTAATATCTAGTATAGTAACAGCATTTATAGGTCTATCTGGCAACATAGAGATGACACTTATTTTACTCCTTGTAAGCGTTCTTTACCTTATTTCACTCATGATACGAGAAAAAAAATTTTACATCAAAAGCTTCAAATTTTTGTTTTTAGGTATAATTTTAGGAACACTCATTTCTGGAATACAATGGTATCCTGCAGTAATTGATCTTCTAAGATCATTCTATTTTCATATCAGAACAATTCATAGCACATATGATGCAATAAGTTCCATTTATCTTATAAAATTCCTTTATCCTGGGATATTCGGAGTACCATGGTCAAATGCACTAACATTGATAAATTATAATTTCACTGAAACTTCTTTTTTTATAGCACTTCCTGCATTTTATCTTGGTATACTCGCTTTTGTTAATAAAGAAAAAAGAAAAATAACAATATGGATATCATCTCTTTTAATAATCATTATAGGTATTGCAGTAAACATACCATTGATATCTTATCTTGTAGATCTTCCATTACTAAAGGATACTCTTCACCATAGAATCATAGCAGTAATACCAATATTTTATGCGATTCTTGTTGCCATAGGAATAGAAAGTCTATTTAATGCACTAGGTAACAATTTCAAAAAAATAAAAAAATATACATTAATATTTGCAATTATAATAATATTAATATCATCCCTATTAATACTACGATTATTCACTATCCATGTTCCATCATTTAATATAATCTCTCAATCTCTAAAAAGTATAATAAAGGAAGACATTTTATTTGCTATCCTTGCAATAGTTATTCTATTGGTCATATATATAAAAAAGTTTAAAATACAAACAAAAAAAATTGTCTTGTCTACTGCCATAATAATAATTTCTATGTTTCCTCTAGTTTATATATTCTTCTCATATTGGCAATTTGTTCCATTATCAAATACAGGTATATTTAAACCTGAAAATAAATATATAGCATTATTTAAAAATAAAAATTATAGAATGTCAACTTTCAATATTGCACCACCAGATGTAAATGTGCTATCAAACTTTAATGAATTTCAAGGATATGATCCTGTGATACCAAATACATACACAAAATACTTTAAAGCTATTGGACACAAACTACAAAATATATATTTTGTATCTTCAGATGTTAATAAAAATTCTGTGGAACTCCTAAGATTAGCAGCAATAAACTACATACTCTTACACCCCTATCAATCACCACCGCTGAATTTTACTAAAGTATCAAATACTAGAAATAGTAAATTTGATAAATTAGTAACTACTTTTGAGAAAGAAAATAACCTAGGGCATAAATTTACAAAACCTCTATATTATCTAGCATATATATATAAATCTAGTGATATTAAGTACTCCAATAAAACATTTGTATCAGACTTAAAAAAATATATGGGGAATGGGAAAAAAGGATCCACTTTAAAAAAATATTTTAAGTATTACAAGGTTTTAACAAATAAAGAAAACTCATCGCTTCACAAATTATTATCTACAAAAATTCCATCCTTCATTGTATACAAAATAAAAAATCCAATACCAATAGTAAGTATCCCAAAAAATCTAAAAGGGAACATGCAAGGAGAAAATAATCAAATCACAATGATTGAAAATACAAAACATCAAAGCTTTGCAGTAACAAGTGCAAAAAATATATCAAACAACGCAAAAGCAAAAATTTCAGATTATAATATTAAAGGAAATAGTATAAATTTCAATGTATCAGATCCAACCAGAAAGAGCGCATTTGTATCTATATCAGAAATATATTACCCTGGATGGAAAGCATATGATAACAATAAGCAAATCCCAATTTTTAGAACAAATGGGATTTTTGATGGAATCAAAGTAAATGAAATAAATAATAAAATTCAATTAAAATATCAACCTGATAATTTTATAATAGGAGAATATATGACATTTATAGGTTTAGGGATTCTTCTACTCATCATCTTTCTCTATATTCCATATTTTAATAAAATTTTAATTAAAAAAAGAGATAATTAAAATCCTACAATATGTTATTTAATTTGATTAATATTCTACTAAGTGGTACATTTATACTTACCTAAAGTATATGAATATCTATAAAAGTTTATTTGTGAAAAAAACGATATTTTTTGTAACTGCTCTATCAATGTTAGGGGCATATTTAATTACTGGCACAAAAGCTAATGCTAGTAATACACTACAGTCTCTACAACAACAATATCAACAATTACAAAATAGTATAACCCAAAACGAAAACGCTATTAATCAAAATAATAATGCTATTTCAAATCTGGCATCAGAGATTCAAAATTATCAAAATTTGATATTACAAAAAGAAGACCTTATAGCAAATGAACAAACACAAATAAATGATTTAAATCTACAGATTCAAAATGAAACTGTTCAGATAAATTCACTACGATCAAGAATTAATTTAAATGCAAAAAGTAATTATGAACAAAGCTATGTATCACCAGTAACAATGTTCGCAAATGACCCAAATGTAAATAATGCACTTGAGTCTGTTGCATATTTCAATGCAACAATGAATCACGAAAAATCACTAATATCAAAGCTTAATTCCATAATGGCACAAATGGAACAAAATAGAACAGATGCACAATCTCTATACGCAAGCTTGATTACTCAAAAACAGACACTCCAACAAAATCAGGTTACACTACAAACAGAAGAATCTTCATATTCTGCGAAAAATGGATCACTAAAATCAATAATCTCCCAAACCCAAACACAAGAACAACAGATATTAAATGAGATTAATTCACTAACGGTATCGGAATATACTGGGCAAGGATGTATAAGTGGAAACAGTTGGTACTATTGTCAACAATGGTATGGAAGATTACCTGGAAAATACGGTACATCAATAAACATGCTATATGGATGTTTGGTAGCATCTATCGCTATGGTTGCAACCAAAGAACTAAGTCCAATATATTCACCACCAATGATAGCAAGTATGTCATCATTTAGTAATGATTATATGACATCTTTTCCACAGTTCCCAAATGCTAGTATATCATCTGTTGGATCTGGTATTAGTGCCGTAAACCAAGCATTGTCTCAAGGTTTACCTGCAATTGTTTATCTTGCAGCTCCTGCCGGAGAACATTGGATTGTGATATATAGGCAATTACCAAATGGAGACTACCTTATTAATGACCCTTGGTATGGATCAAGATTAACATTCCTCGGAACAGGGGGAGGAACACATGAGTATTATTCACCAGGAGAGATAGGAGATGTTCTGGTAATAAACTAGATATCATAATGTTTTAATAATAACTCTTGATACATTACAGATACATAAAAGATTTATTTGACCGAAACAAAATATGCTGATATATTGTATAAATATATGCAATGCTATGAAAAAATTTATCGTTATTACATTTTTATTAATTCTTACTATAATAGTAGTTCCCAAAAATACATTTGCAAAAATACTACCTCCCCCTAATACAGAAACTGGAAATATTTATTTAAATAATATACATCAAAATCAAACATATAATTTTGTTAAAACATCGCAAAAACCGGAACTAATGAGGGGTTACTCATCGTTAGGCCCTCAAGGGATGCAAAAAGAAGTAATGGGGTTTGCTCCATATTGGGATTTATCCCTTACAAATTGCAATAGCTACACATGTGGAACTTATCCTTCTCAATACTATCCATATCAGTATTATCAATATAATAATCTAAGAACAATTGCATATTTTGGAATTACCTCAGATGGATCGGGAAACTTTGGAACAACAAATGGCCCTGGATGGCAAGGACTACAATCTGCCCAATTTACAGATATGGTAAACATTGCTCATAATAATGGGGTAAGAGTTGTGATAGTTGCAAAAATATTTAATTTATCAGATATAGAAAGTGTTATAAACTCATCTACAAATTCACAAAACTTTATAACAAACATAATAAATATTGTAAAACAGTATAATCTGCAAGGGGTGAATATTGATTTTGAGACATCTGATGGAGGATATAATGCAACATCTCAAGATACAACAGACTTCACAAATTTTATGCAAAACCTTACATCACAGATGCATAGTGCAGTATCCAATTCATTTGTATCTGTCGATACAGTTGCAACAGCAGCAGTAACACCCGGATCATTATATAACATCCCTGCTCTTGCAAATGTAGTAGATGCTATCAACGTAATGGCATATGATTACTACACCCCATCGTCTAGCAATGCTTTCCCAAATTCTCCATATACTGGATATAACGGGGGTAATGGGCCTTATTGGTATGATGTAAAACAAACAATTAATAGTTACTATAGTGTTGCGCCTGCAAATAAAATCATCATCGGTGTTCCATATTATGGGAATGATTATGCTACTACGAGTTTTGCAGAAGGTGCTCCAACTATATCAGGAAGTGGTATATCGGAACCATATGGGCAAACAAACGATCAATATAAAAATAGCAACACAAAACATTGGAGTAGTACATCTTCAACTCCTTGGTATGGATACTGTTATCCCTCAAATAACATTCCGCCGAACTGTGCATCAACTGATCAAAAAAGACAAGGTTATTATGAAAACTCAAAATCACTATCGTTAACATATAATCAAATATTACAAGATAATTTAAGAGGGGTAAGTATGTGGACACTTGGATACCAACAGCCATCTACTTCACTTTGGAGTACAATAAATAATTATTTTATATCAAATACAATTTTTTCTAATGTAAACTCAGCATATTATTTACTCTCAGCACATGGAAGGGTTCTGCCATTTGGAAATGCAAACTTCTTCGGTGATATGTCGTATATACCATCTAGTGCAGTTCCTGATAATAATGCGAATACCATATCCCCTCTACCAAATGATACGGGTTACTACATTATGACTTCAAATGGAGCTGTTTATACATTTGGAAATGCAAAATTCTATGGATCTGTATTTAACATCCCTAATGCTCCTGATAAAAATCCAGTATCTTTAGTGGTTACCCCATCTGGTAATGGTTATTATATCATGACTACAGATGGAGCTGTTTATACATTTGGTGATGCCCAATTCTTTGGATCTATGTACAATATCCCATCATCCGCTATAAATAATCATACTGTAATATCATTTAATGTTGCCCCCAATGGAGGAGGATATTATATAACCACGGCAGATGGAGCTGTTTATACATTTGGTGATGCTCAATTTCATGGATCTGTATACAACATACCCGCAGCCCCAAATAAAAATGCAGTAACAATGCAGCTAACGCCATCAGGGAATGGATATTATATTATTACTCAAGATGGAGGAGTTTACACATTCGGTGATGCCCAATTTTTTGGATCTATGTACAATATTAATGGAGCACCTGTAAGACTCCCTGTAAGCTTTGGTGTAACGACAGATAATGGAGGGTACTATATAATGACAGCAGATGGAGGAGTTTATACATTTGGAAATGCAGTATATGACGGTACTGGTATAGGTATATTATCACATACAAATCAAATAACAGTAACTCAATAATAATATGTTCAATATAAATATTAAAACTATAATAAATGTCTCAATATGCTCATTTCTCTTACTTTTCATGGTATCAATCTCGCCCATACTAAATATCAAAATAGTTAGAGCAAATACATTAAGCAGTTCTGATAAAAAAGTTCTATCTTTAATAGTTAATAAAAAATTTAATCAAAACAGTGCTGTAGTGGTATATAAAAATCAAACTTCTAAAATAGCCACACCACAAATTAATGTTAATAAAAATATTTCTATTATTAAAAAACCTAATAATGAAAATTATTCTTCCTTTCTTAAGAATTTAATAACAAACAATAAGGTAAAATCTGTATCCCCTAATTACATAAGGTCTTTTTCATCTTTACCTAATAATGTAAATATTAGTGAACAAAAAAATCTATTTATGATAAATGCTCCTGTTGTCAATAATACTGGCTTTACTCCATCACTTGGAGGATCTTCAAATATAACAGTAGCCGTATTAGATAGTGGAGTTGCCTATCAAAATTTTACTAACTCACTTACAGGTACAACATATGGAGAGGCTCCATCATTATCCTATTTGCATATAGTAGATCCATATAATGCATTGGCTGTATACAATAACCAAACTATAAATGAATACTCTCCATATGATAGTGTAGGACATGGGACATACGTTACGGGAGTTATAGCATCTGCAACAAACCAAGATTCATCTGGATCACCTTTATATGGAACTGCAGGAATTGCATTCAATACAACAATAATGCCAATAAAAATTGGTAATAGTAGTGGTATTCCTTTATCTGCAGAAATATTAGGTCTTCAATGGGCAATAGCACATCATGCAAATGTTATTAATTTATCAATTGAGGGAACAACTCCATCATCTGCTGAAGAGACAGAGATTGAAGATGCAATAAATGCAGGTATTGTAGTAGTAGCATCTTCTGGAAACGAAGGAAATTCATCTATTGATTATCCTTCAGGATACCCAAATGTAATATCAGTAGGAGCAAGTAATTCCCAAAATCAACTTACATCATATTCAAATTATGGATGCAGTACATATAACAATTGTGTAACATTAGTAGCACCTGTAGGATACTCTAATCCATTGGTTTACCAGCAAACATATACTGGATATAATAATGGGAATGTTTCATCATATACAAGTTTTTCAAATGAGTATCTTGCTGGAACATCTTTTTCTGCACCACAAGTAAGTGCAGCGGTGGCATTGTATGAATCTATGTATGGCACCCAAAATGCAGAAAATATGATAAATGTTATAAAACAAAGCTCAACAAATCTTGGGAATGTAACAAAATTTGGATATGGATTATTAAATATCAATGCATTATTAACCAAGTCTTCTCAAAACAATAGCTACCAAATATTTTCAAATACTGGAAATCTTTATTCATTTGGCGGTGCTCAAAATTATGGAAATCTAAGCTTAGTAGATACAAATGGATCGCCACCTGTAAGTATATCGACAGTCCCAGGAGGCTATTATATTTTAACTAAAGATGGAGCCGTGTACACATTCGGTGATGCTCAATTCTTTGGATCTATGTATAATATTCCTGGTAATAAAGGTATTCCAGTTACGATAGCCTCACTTCCAAACGATTCAGGGTATTATATATTAACTCAAAACGGTGCCGTTTACACTTTCGGTAATGCTCAATTCTATGGATCTATGTATAATATTCCTTCTTCAAACATTATAAGTAGGACTGCTATAATTTTATCAATTACTAATAATGGTTACTATATTGTAACTCAAGATGGAGCCGTTTATACTTTCGGAGGTGCACAATTTTTTGGATCTATGTATAACATTCCTAA
>JAJZJI010000051.1 GCA_021828345.1 Microcaldota archaeon | reverse complement strand
CCACATCCGCCCCCTTCTCAATCAAAATCTTCACAACATCAATATGTCCTCTCCAAGCAGCCCAATGCAACGCCGTCTTATCATCCTTATCCTTCGCATCCACATCCGCCCCCTTCTCAATCAAAACCTTCGCAACTTCAACACGCCCATCACAAGCAGCCCAATGCAACGCCGTCAAATCAAAGTTACTCTTCGCATCCACATTAGCCCCATTCTCAATCAAAACCTTCGCAACTTCAACATGTCCTCCCCACACAGCCTCATGCAACGCCGTTCCACCATCATTATTCTTCGCATCCACATCCGCCCCCTTCTCAATCAAAACCTTCGCAACATCAACACGCCCATTACAAGCAGCTCTATGCAACGCCGTCTCACCATTCTTATCCTTCGCATCCACATTTGCTCCTTTTGCAAGCAATTCTCTTACGTTCTTAATATCCCCATTTGTTGCAGCATCTATCAATCTATCATTAAGTTCTTTTTGTTGCATTTGTGTTAATTTTGTTGCATTTACCATAATCTCAATCCTTTCTGCAAATTCCTATTGCACTATTGTTGCACCTTCTTAATAATTTGTGTTGCTTTTATTAGGTAAACTTATAATTTTACCTTTGTTTTTTCTTTAATTGATACGTTTAATTTTACTATTTGCTCCCTGTCAACTGACCATGGGTTTTCTAGTGCTAACTCATTAACTCTTTTATCTTCTATAGTTGCAGGACCTTTTAGATCGAATGAGTCTATTGTAGCATTACTTTTTAGGTATCTACCTATCAGAAGTTTTAATGCCAATTCTGATGCATATTTAGAGCTTTTATTTCCATATTTTTCAATCCAATTACTGTCCAGGCCAATTAAGTCTGCACTTAGAACAAAAGGTGCTATAGCTACTAAGTCTTTTAATTCAACTTGTACATCCTCTTTATGTGTTATATACCCTCTATACGCAGCAAATGCCTTTGCGAAGTTGAATAAATTTAATGTTGTTCTGTCCGAAGGCGAATGTACATTACCGCATATATTCAAATCCTCTTTTATTGCTTTGCAACCCTCACATAACTCTGGTGAAAAATTATCAATGCTGGTTTTACTTCCATTATGTGATTTATAACAGTTATCTAATCTTCCAAGATAAATACCAAAACGTATGGCAGAATCGTTTATAGGTATTTCATTTGCTTTTTTATATAACCTTTTTAATTCTTCAAATAGATCTGTTTGTTTTGATTCGGTTATAGCTCCAAAACCTCCACGCATTAGTAATTTACGTCTATCATCCTCCGTAGGTTTATACATATCAAGGTCTAACTCTAAAGGAAATCTATCTCTGTTTGCAGCATCAATATTAAATGTTCCACTGTATCTGCGTCCATCATTAATTGTAGCTACTTTAAACTGGTAACGTTTTCCATCACTTATTGGAACGCCAACATTGAATGTAGCTCCTCCGCTAGATATTACAGTACCATTAGTTAGCCATCCTTGCAAAATATTATTTAACTGCGCAGGCGCCCTATTATATTCATCAATAAGTACTGCTGGTGCGGTTATATAAACTGTTTCCTTTACTGAACTCTTGAGCGTTTCACCAGACTTTATCTTGTTAAAATCTATATCTAAAAACTTTGTTATGTCAAGGCTTGTATCTATCTGCAAAAATGCTGATTTATCACCAAATATACTATTTAATGCACCATTGGAAAAACTTGTTTTACCAGTACCTGTACCTCCCTTTAGCAAAAGATTATTCCCCGATACCATAGCCAAAAGGAAAAAGTCGCGTATATCAATAGGTATGTTAATTGAATTATCAGAATATTTTATAATGGTGCTGGAATGATAGAATCCTCTAGTACCATCATTTATAGCAGTTCTCAAAACTTCAAATTCATTAAAATTCATAGTTATCACATTACATAAGAGGATAAGTGAGTTGGGTAATATTTAAAGGTATCTGCTTGATAATAAAAAAGTATTTAAACATATCGTTATAAATTTTACTTTTAGTAAAAGATAGTTCTTAATTATATTACTACAAAATTTAGTCAATAAAATTATAGATGGCAAATATTTATTAGTTAAATTGATTTATGACAGCTGCAATCTTTAATATTAAATAACTATTTAATGTATATTATATATTATGCAGGAGCCTGTTTCTATTAATGAAAATATGCTAACACCAGAGCCATTAGCCTTAGAGGGTGCCATAATGGAGTTGGATTATCTTATAATTAATGGAGCTGCCAAAATTCGAATAATAGTAAAATGCAAAGACGGTACCTCAAAAGAAATATTTGACAGTACGTTTAAACCATACTTTTATCTTATACCAAATAAAGATACGCAAATATCTATTTTAAATGAAACAGAACTTTATGATAACGGTAGAAAAATATCATCCACTAAAATTGAAGCGACAAAAAAAGAATTATTTGGTAAAACAGTTGATGTATATAAGATATACGTACAACTTCCTTCTGATGTTCCAAAGCTTGCCGCTGCTATGTCTAAATACGGTAGAAGGTTTGAGTATGATATACCATTTGCAAGGCGTTATGCACTTGATAAAAATATAATACCATTTAATCTTTATTTGTTTAAAATATTAAAAGAAAATAATAGGTTGGAATTGAAGGAATTTGAAGAAATGCACGTACCATTAGAACCGCAATTAAATATACTGTTTTTTGATATAGAAACATATAACCCATTAGGTGTTCCACGCCCTGAAAAAGATCCAGTTATTATGATAAGTTATTCAATAAAATCAAGAAAAAAAAATGAGAGTAGAGTAATAACTTCCAAAAAAATAGAATTGCCATTTGTTGATTATGTAACAGATGAACGTGCAATGTTTGAGCATTTTGTTGATATAATAAAGGAAAACGATATCGATATAATTACTGGTTATAACTCGGCCAATTTTGACATTAGATATATGCTTGAGCGGGCGCAGGCATTAAAAATAAATTTTAACTTAGCTAGAGGATCAGGAGATACGAGAATAGAACGCCACGGTCTTGTGGATAAGGTTAAAATTGGTGGTAGAGTCCATGTAGATATGTATCTTGTGGTGAAATTTATATCCGTTGTAGGTGCAGCTGAAAATCTGCTAAAATTAAACAGTTATACTCTAAAAAATGTATACGAAGCTATAGCGGGTTCTGAGAAAGTAACAGTTGAAAAATTAGATATATTTAAATTATGGGATGGGAATGAGTCGGAGTTAAAGTTGCTTGCAAAATACAATCTTGCCGATTCGCATGCTCTTGAAACGGTTTATAATAAATTTATACCTATAATGATAGAATTGTCAAGGACGACTGGCAATGTGCTAAGTGATACCGCCGTATCAACAACCGGTCAGTTGGTTGAATATATGCTAATGCGTTATGCATTAATGTTTAATGAGATAATCCCTAATAAACCAAAAGATGAGGAAATACGTGCCCGTATGTTAAATCCGATTGAAGGTGCATATGTTAAAACGCCAGATCCTGGGGTTTATGAGAAGCTTGCAATATTTGATTTTAGAGGGTTATATCCATCAATAATAATAGCCCACAATATAGATCCATCATCTATTTGTGAAGATTGCACTGATTATCATCTTTCACCTATAAATACAAAATTCAGCAAAACAAAAAAGGTTGTAACCCCTATAATTTTAAAGCAATTAATAGAGCAAAGATCAACAGTTAAGAAAGAATATAAAAAGAACCCAGAAAATATATTTCTAGGTTCCAGGTCACAAGCGTTGAAAATCGTATCAAATTCATTTTTTGGTTATTTAGGATACCCAAGGTCTAGGTGGTATTCGAGGGAATGCGCTGGTAGCGTTACTGCATATGGCAGGCAGTATATCAAGGATACTATAATAAAAGCTGATAATTATGGATTTAAAGTAATATACAGCGATACTGATTCAATAGTAATACTACTTAATGATAAAAGTGAGGAAGATGCGCTTCAATTTATGAAAGAATTCAATAAAAATTTGCCTGAAGGTATGGAACTTGAATTAGAAGATTTTTATGTAAGAGGGCTTTTTGTAGGTAAGAAAACTGCCACTGGCAGTGCTGGCGCGAAAAAGAAGTATGCAATGATAACAAAAAATAATAAAATAAAGATACGTGGATTTGAACTTGTGCGCAGGGATTGGTCAAAAATAGCGCGCGATACTCAAAGGCGCGTTTTAGAAACAATACTAAAAGAAGGCAGTCCACAGCGCGCAGCCCAAATAGTGAAAGATACAATAATGTTATTAAAAGAGGGTGCAGTTCCCTTAGACCAATTGACAATAAATACCCAACTGCGAAAGAAGATAGATGATTATGACTCTAAATCGCCAGAATTGGGCGCTGCAAAAAAAGCTGTGGACATGGGACTTAAAAAGAAAAGTGATATGGAAAGCGCCGTGATAAGTTACGTTATAGGGAAGAGCGGAAATACTATATCAGACAAAGCAGTTTTACTTGAGTTCGCAAAGGATTATGATGTTGATTACTACGTTAACCATCAGGTAATGCCTGCTGTAATGCGAATACTAAAAGAACTAAATTTTGAAGAGGATGAGTTAAAATTGTCTGGAACTCAAAAAAAGCTATAAAAATTATAAATTATGTTTAATAAATTGATTGTGGATGGTAAAATGACTGATAACGTGGATATGAAAGAAAAACTTTTAGAGGAAGTTGGGCATGTATCATATAAAGCATTAAATTATGCAAAAACTCTTGTTAAACCTGGTGCATTAGTCAAAGAGGTTGCAATAGCTGCAGAAAAATATCTAAATGATCAAGGATATGCACCTGCATTTCCAATAAATTTGTCTATAAATAATGAGGCGGCTCACTATACTCCTTCATTTGATGATGAGCGGATATTTACTGAAACTGATATTGTTAAAGTAGATTTCGGGGCGTATAAAGATGGCATATCTGGAGATTGTGCTATTACAATTGATTTATCTGGAAAAAATGGAAAATTAATAGACGCTGCCAATTACGCATTGGATGCAGCGCTCTCTAAGCTAAGAGCAGGAATTACCTCGTCAGAAATTGGTAGAGAGATAAATACTGTATTATTAAAATATGGGGTCAAGCCAATACGTAACCTTGGAGGTCATGGACTTGATATAGATAATTTGCACAGCGGGTTTTTCATACCTAATTATGATGATGGAAGTGTAGATGTTTTAGAGGAAGGTATGGTAATATCAATAGAGCCGTTTGCAACTAATGGTAAAGGTATGGTTGCTGATAGTGATAGGTGTGAAATATATAGTTATGTAGAAACAGTTCAACCAAGGTTAAATTCATCTCGCGCGTTGATTAAGAATATAGAAGAACATTTTAGCAGCACCCCATTCGCGGTGCGCTGGCTTGCAAATGGAATAGACTCACATTTTAACATATATTCTGGAATAAATGAGCTGGTAAAACTTGGAGCTATTGAAGCACATCCAATTCTTTTAGAAATTGGGAATGGTATGGTATCACAATCAGAAGTTACGGTACTTGTTGAAGCAAACGGGTGTAAAGTACTTACAAAATAATTTGAGTACAATTAAATTTTAACCACCATATAATTTTAATAATTAGTTAAAAATTATCCGATTTTACGTCTATAAAGTAAATGCAAATTACCATTTTCACATTATTAATTGTTAAATTAACTATCTTCAATTCACTTTGCCCTCTTTTCTCTAGGGTTTGGCTGCCCTTTATCATTCATTATCAGATTACGTAGATTATTTTTTATATAAAAGCGCCATGCGTCTGAACAAGCATTATAGCATTCGATTTTTGGAGCCAGACCAACGTGTGTGAAACGTAATTCTGTTTTATCACCCTTCTTGGTTATATCAAATACAATATCCGTACCGTTCCATTCTTCTTTATCTTTTATAAAACTGAGATGGCTGTCCATTACGTGCCATACTACTTTTTTGCCTAATATACGTTTTGTTATCTTTTGTTTTGAACGGTGCATGTCCTTGTAGCGGTACTCCCATACAGCTCCAAGCCTATCTGTTCTCCCAGTGACCTCTCCGGACCACCATCCCCGAACATTGTTGATGGCCCTAAAGACCTCTTCTGGACTTTTATTTACCAAAATCGTAATCGTATAGTCCTGGCCAGCCATATAACTCACAATTTAATTATGAAATTTGAAGTTATTTAACTATTTATTTTGAAGATGTGCCCAAGTGCATTTGGTGTCTAGTTTGAACCAAGAGGAGTTTATTACTCAACGTAATCTCTAGCGCAAAGGCTAAATATATAATGTACTATATACTAACTATAGGTGTTATATAATGCCTGATGAAATAACTACAATACAATTAAGCAAGTCAGTGGTTAAGGCACTGAAACAGATTAAGAAATACCCGAGAGAGACTTATAGTGAGATAATTTTAGGTCTTATAGAAAGTGCCAGGGAGATGAAAGAGTTTGATAAGTTTGTTCAGGAAGCCCAGAAAACCAAGATGAAAGAGCTATGGGGGGAAGGTGATTACTCGGCGTGGGAGCATGCCTAAAGCTGGAGATGTGGTAATAACAAGGGTACAATTTGCTGATGGTGAAGGCTCAAAGATCAGACCTGCATTGGTGCTATTCGAGGAACTGGGCAATATAGTCATAGCAGGTGTAACTACAAACCTTCAAATGAAAGGGATACGTATCTCTACAAGCGAGGGAGCATCTCAGGACAGCGTTATAAAATTGAATTATATATTCACAATCACAGATGGTGCAATAATAAAAACTGTCTTTCAATTAAGCCCTGAGAAGAAACACCTTGTTTTTGAGGAATTCGTTAAGAAGCTAAGTTCGTTGAAAAGTTAGGTTAGTTCATTTATACAATCATCCATTATTTTAGGTCTATTATACTCCAATCGCTTAACCTTCAATATGATCGTTAAAAGTGGGTGAAGTTAAAGATTAAGGCTTATTGTTGCGCGCATTCACTATAGAAGTTATTTGGTTATTTACGTCAGCCTTTAGTATTTTAAATACTTCTAATGCTAAATTCTTATTTGTTGCAAGGCCTGCTCTAACGCGCCAATCATTATCATTTGATAAAATTCTCTGATGCTCTATATCCTTGGTTACTGATGCATAAATCGCGCGTATATTATAATAAGGATAATTTAGCATGGCATTTGCATATTTAGGATCATTTGCTAACTCTGCAGCAACTTCGAAATCTATAAAGTGTAATGATCCTATGTTGTGTTCATTGTCTAATATATCTTTATAATATTTTATCGGATCAATTGCATTAAATTTTGCCTCTTTTGTGGATTCTGTCATATAATCAAAAAGTACTTAAGTTTTATAATATTTATGGATTATGTAGTGCTCTCGTCACCTGTCATAATAATACTTATGTATTATTTAAAAGATATTTTGCAACAGTGTTAGATATATGCATTGCAGCTTCAAATGCCGTTTCGTATGTCGATGCACCCAAATGTGGGGTAATAAGCAAATTATTATGCGACTTTGCATATTCAATTATAAATGCATCATTATTGCCTATTGGTTCATTATTATAAACATCAATCGCAGCGCTTTTAATATGTTTTAATTTCAAAGATTTAATTAAAGAGTTATAATCTACTATAGCGGCTCTAGCTGTATTAATTAGAATTGCGCTATTTTTCATTAATTTTATAATATTACCATCAATAAGATTTCTACTGCTATCATTTAAAGAAGCGTGTATTGATATTATATCAGATGTAGCTACAAGTTTTTTTAATGGCATATACTTCCAACGTACAGCTTTTTTATTTTTATCATAATATACCACTTTCATGCCAAAAGCATTGGCAAGCGTTGCGACTCTACTACCTATTCTTCCCATGCCTATAATGCCTAGTTGTTTTTTGTATAAATTATTCCCTATAAAATTATGGCGTTCCCAAACTCCACTTTTAAGTGAATCAAAAGCCCATGGGAGATTTCTAGACAAAGATAACATCAAACACATCGTATGTTCTGCTGTTGCAATAGTGTGTGTGCCATGTAAGTTAAAGACCTTAATATTATGTTTTGCTGCATAACTCATATCTATATGTTCTATACCTGTAGTTGCACTTCCTATAACTTTTAGTCTTTTTGCGTTCTTAAGCAAATCATAATTTAGCTCAGTTTCTACTCTTATAAGTATTGCGTCATATTTATGTATGCATGATTTAAGCTCAGATCTAGTTAGTCTTATTTTATCTATCTGCCCTATTTTTTT
>JAJZJI010000050.1 GCA_021828345.1 Microcaldota archaeon | reverse complement strand
CTAATTTTAAAGGAGAAGGCAAATCCTGAGCACTCGCCATATTGGCCGAGAAGAACGGATATGTTATTTAAGAGAATAGTGCGTGGCATGCTCCCATATAGAAGACCTAGGGGGAAGGCGGCTTATAGAAAGCTACGTGTTTTTTCTGGAACGCCTGAATTATTTGAGAAGAGCGAAATAAAGCATATAGATTCTAAGAATTCAAAGGACATATTTGTAAATACAATGACATTAAAGCAGCTATCAGAGTTGCTTGGATATAGCAAGGAGTGATATTATGAGCGATGCTGAAATTGCACAAGAAAAAGTTGCAGATGAAAAAATAGAAGCGCAGGAGAAGAAGCCTAAGACTACAAGGTCAAGAGGTACAAAGAAAAAAGTAAGTACAAAGAAAATAGAACGTTCAATAACTGTAAAGAGCAAGCGCAAACGTGCAATAGCACGAGCAAGCGTCACAAAAGGAAGTGGTATTATACGTGTTAACAGCAAATTGATAAATACTATAGAGCCAAGAGAACTTAGGCGTTTGATGTTAGAGCCTGTTATACTATCAGAAACTGCAAAGAGCCTATTTAATGGGCTTGATATTAGCGTAAATGTCAATGGTGGTGGGGCAATGGCACAGGCAAGAGCGGTACGCGGTGCAATAGCTAAAGGCATTTCGGAATACTCTGGCAATGATGTTATAAAGAATGAATATATGCGCCATGATAGGAGCATAATGGTAGATGATTTTAGGAGAGTGGAGCCTAAGAAGCCGAACAGGCTCAAAGCAAGGGCACGTTTCCAAACATCATATAGATAAATTTATGTTACTTAATGTGATAATATGATGATACCGGTACGCTGCTTCACATGCGGCGCAGTAGTTGCGGACAAATGGGAAGAGTTTGACAGACGCGTCAATAAGGACCATGAGGATCCAAAGAAAGTGCTTGATGGCTTAGATATTAAGCGCTATTGCTGCAGGCGCATGCTGATAAGCAATGTCGAACTAATAGATGAATTCATGAATATAGGACATAAGAGCTGATGTAAGCAATTGTTTTTATATGTTGTAGATTAATATTTATCCAACGGGGCCGTCTGCTAGCTTGGTAGGCTTCCAGCTTGGGGTGCTGGCGACCCGAGAAATACCGGGAATTCAAAAGGCACTTCTGAAAATCTCGGCGGCCCCAAAAGGTGTTAATATGGAAGAAGAATTACTTATAGACCAAAATCAATATTTGGAGGAAGGAATACACATAGCAACTAAGGTGAAGGCGCAGGGAATGTCGCGCTTCATATATAAGACTAGAGAGGACGGTTTGTACTTACTTGATATAAAGACGATAGATTCTAGAATAAAGATTGCTGCTAAGACCCTTGCGCGATATGATCCATCTAAAATTATGGTTCGTGCATCAAGAATATATGCAATATATGCAGCGCAGAAATTTGCTGAAGTTATAAATGCAAAATTCTTGGGTGGAAGAGTAAATGCTGGTTTATTTACAAATCCAAATAGGGAAGGTTTTGTTGAACCATCATTATTATTTATAAGTGATTCCAGGAATGAGAAGCAGTCTATAAACGAGGCAAGCAAGATAAATATACCTATAATTGCATTAAATGATACTGATAACTCAACAAAATATATAGATCTTATAGTGCCTGTAAATAACAGAGGAAGGCGCTCTTTAGCATTCATATACTTTTTGCTTGCAAGAGAGGTTTTAAAGGAGCGAGGCACTATAAAAAGTAATGAAGAATTTCCATATAAAACTGAGGACTTTGAGACAAAGCTAAAACGTCAAGAAGAGAATGCTTTGCAGCAGTAAATACTTAAATATAAACATATATACAACGTTTATATATAAAATTTAATGTATCGATTATTCGTAATAATCATTGAGTACGCTCTTTATCTGCTCCGCTTTTTTTCTTCCTATTTTGTCTATTTTTACTAGTTCGTCCAAATTTGCGTTTGTAATATTTTTTATGTTCTTAAAATGCGTTAAAAGTGCAACGGCTAGTTTAGGTCCTATACCTGGTATATTCCCGATAATATACTCCATTGCCTGTTTTTTTGTATATGCCCGTCTGCCCCCTTTAATTGAGGGCATTCGCAATTCTATAATCTGCTCTTGCCGTGCAAGTGTAGAGATTATCTGCGCAGTTTCAATTGGCCCAGAAGATCTTATTATCTGCATACGCTCACGCAGGAAAATAGAGCATATGGCGCCATTTATAGACTCTTTGCTCATATAAACCTCTTCAATACTCCCCTCCAATATTATAAGGGGAAGTTCATATGTATTTTTTAAGGAGTCAATTTGCTCAAATAGTCTGCCATCTATTATGGAAGATTGAAAATCATTTATGGTCTTTCTCTCAATACAGAGCCTATCCGATAATATGTAATCGCCTACTGGTATGGTGGCATGCTCTATAAATATGCCATTATCCTCAAGCGCCTTAAATAGCTCATCATTTCTCTCTCTTAAATCTGCGATTACGCGCAAGTCCATTTATCCACTTCTTTTAAATGTTATATTATCAATTTGTAAATATCCATTGCCATTCTGCTGTGCAATAAACAGAAGCGTATTCGTATATATCGGTCCTGAAGTTAATTGCGTTGATATACTATAATGTTCAAGTCTATTCGCATTAGTTATGTTTATAATGGCGATTTTATCTATTAAATTATTTTTATTCAGCACCCCAACTTCAAGCTGTATTGGATTTGCGCTAGTCTTCGCATTAAATGATATTGTTGTGTTTATTAATCCGGAATAACCGCTTGCTATTTTATAATCAAGGTTAGTATTATTTTGGTATGGTGCGTACACTATTACTGCACCAAGGCCTGTCGGGGTCCACATAGCGCTTGTTGATCCATTGATTAAAACGCCCTGTACTCCCCATTGTGTTAATAAAGGATAGGCTACATAATTTTTAAATACAGATGCAGATATCGCATTTGACGTTGAATAAACAAAAGTTGTATTATATAAAGATGGTGTTGAATTGGATATTTTAGGTGTTCCAAAAATTGAATCCATATAAGATAACAAAAATGTAAGCTCGCTTTGATTGTACGCCGAACCATCAACAGTGATGAATGCAGTGTTGTAATTATAAAGGCTTAGCAGCGTTTGGTTCACATAACTTTGGTTAATCGGAGATTGATAAATAAATTGCCCGCCAATTTGCATGTTATATGCTTCTATTGCAAGCGGTATATTAAAGATATACGAAATTTGCGAATTATTTTCATTAGAAACATATCCACCAGCAAGTGCCTTGTGTGTTATTGCTGTATAATATGTTGCAAGGGCTGGATAATAATTAGGGTCGTTGGATGTTGGATTGCTTATTGCTGGTAAAACTAATATAGAATAATTCCCAGTGGTATTCTTAATTAATTGGTATATGTGTGGAACATGTACTGTAGTAGTAATATAAGGTGTTATTGCCCCTCCTACAAAACCTACTGATTCAAATAATATTATGGCGCTCAATCCTATTGCAATAAGTATTTTTTTATTTGCTTTATGTACGTGTTTATTTACCTCTACAAACCCATATGCTGCAAGTATTGCAATGCACATCTGCAATATAACATCAAATCTATTTGGCTGTGATATATAATTAAATAGTGGTATATTTTTATATAAAAGATATAATCCAGGAATGCCAGTGGAATAGCCATTAAATTGAACGTACGGGCCTAATGTTAGAAGACCGAATATTATTGTTATAATTACCCATAATAAAAGCTTTTTTCCATACTTATATATTCCGTAAATTGAGAGCGCCAATGCGATAATTCCGATATATGCAATGCGCTCATTTGTATAACCACTAAATATCTGGTAATAACTTGAAGTTAAACCATTAAGCGCACCGTTATAGAAGCTGGGTAAAAACAAGGATAGTATATCATTGCTCCATAACATATTTGCTTGTATCGATCCTTGCTGCGCTATGTTAATTGAGGCATTTTGTCCAGCCATTGCACTAAAAATGGGAATGAATCCAAAAGATCCGAGTATGGCGGCAGTTAAAGTAGCTATAATAATTGCAAAAAGGAACATTTTGCTTAAAATTAATTTTCTAGATTGTTTAAGTGTGAGATTTGCAATTAATATTATAATAAGGATAATTAATAGCATTAAAAATTGATCAATGCTACCCATAAATGCGCTTATTACTATTGCGACGCCAAGTCCAATTGCATTATATATTAAATGCTCTCTATTGATTACTTTCATAAAGAAGTAAATTGCCAAAGGTATTCCGCCTATAAATATAAATCCTATATTTGAAAATCCCTGCGCTATGTGAAAAGCGCTGAATGTGTAAATTATACTTGCAATAAATGCAGCATAATCATTTTTTGTAAGATACTCGGCAAGTATAAACATGCAGAATCCGGAAATGATAAATCCTAAAATAAACATTATATTATATGCAAATACATTTCCAAAAATTTCAAACGGCGCGGCTAATATGCTAAGAAGCGGCGCCATAGATTGGAGAGCAAGATTTGCACCGAGTGGCGGATACAATAGCTGTGTATACCAAATACTTTGGTGCAGCGTAAATGTTGAATAATCAACCCACCATGTGCTCCATAAATTTTTGTATGTATTTGCGCCTACACCCGGCGCAATAGTGTTTAATTTTGATGTAACCCCTATGAAAAGGATAAACGTGATTATTATATAAATTAAAAATAAGTACGCATATTTTGCTTTTAGCTTATTTTTCACAATAAAAAATATATCCTCCTTTTTTTCTGTTGGAATTTTACTTTTATATTTGTTTAGGATTTTTATTCTGCTTTTTAGGATATGTTCCTCATTTTTTATAATTTTTGATTCTACTAATTCTTTTTTTATATTATTGGAATCAGATTTCATAAAAAGGCCTCTAGCGATTATAATGTATAAACCAATTCAACTAATAAAAGCTTTGCTAAAAATAGGCAATTAAAAAAATAAAAATTCAATAAAACAAAATAGATATATCTATTTACTGTTGTGGTTGGGCGGTGCTAGGTGTCTCTTTTATAGCCGCACTCAATTGCTGTTCATTTATGTCTTTACATATGTTGCACATACTTGCATGTTCTTTTGCCTTTGCCATTACTTCTTCTCTTGTTTCGGCTGATACTTCGAAATTACACTGTTTTCCTGCATTTTTTGCTGCAAAATTATATTTTCCTGCCATTTTATCACACTATCTTATAAAAAAGAAACTATTTATTAACATATGAAAAAAAATCATATGAAAATGTCGCATATGTTTACTTTTGTAAATTTAATAATCATTAATCAAATATCAAAATATACGGCTTTTTATTCTTATCCGTTCAATATATAATGTCAGGTATCTATATGCGCGACCCTTCTAATGTAATATTTGATGCTTTGGGAAATAAGAACAGATTCAAGATACTTAATGCTCTTGCGGAAAAGCCACTGTCTGTTGGTGAAATATCTAAAAAGACGGGAATAGAGCAAACTAATATATCGCATAATCTGAACACGCTCTTAAAATATAAGATTGTGGTCTATAAAAATTCAGGAAAAAGGCACATATATGCAATAAACTACGAATTTAAAAGCTTTATAAAAATAGTAATAAAAGATATCAAAAAACATCAGGACATACTTAAGAAGGGCGGTGTATTTGTTTTTATAATGCTATTTGTTTTAAAGCCTATGGCTACGCATGAGATAGGACAGACAACGCTTATCTTTGTTAATATGTTGCAACCGATAAAAGATCTAATTTTTGCTGGTTAATAATACAAAAGCCTTCAATGCTATGGGTTATAAATTTAGTATAATTTCATATTATATCCGATTTGAGGAAATCTTTTTATATTATATTTTTTATATGTATATATCGATTAAGTGATTTTCATGGTATGTTAGCTCGTATATTGCGCTTGTTTTTTAATGTATAATGCCATTTTTGTTTTTTTGGCATAATTAGCGGGTGAGTACCATGAATAATGATATAGTAATCAAAGTCGATAGGGTAATGAAGAAGTATAAGGTTAGTGAGAGCAATTCTAAAAAAGGCCTTTTTAATAGCTTTAAGAGAAAAAAAGTGATCAAGGTCGCTGTACGGAATATAAGCCTTAATATAAAAAAAGGAAGCATAGTTGCCCTACTCGGAAAGAATGGCAGCGGCAAATCAACGCTAATTAAAATGATGACCGGTATACTATACTCTGATAAAGGGCGAATAATAGTCGATGAACTATCTCCATATAACGATCGTAAAAAATTAGCATTAAAAATGGGTGTTGTGCTTGGTGCACACGGCCAATTGTACTGGAATTTGCCTGCTATAGATACGTTTAATTTTATGAAAAGCATGTATAAAATACCAGAAAAGGAATTTGAGAAAAGGCTCAAGTTATATATTAAAATGCTCTCTCTTAAAGACGTATATAAAAAGCCTGTTAGGACACTCTCTCTTGGGGAGCAAATGAAATGTAATTTTGTAGCCTCAATGTTGCACAACCCAAAAATTGTATTTTTAGACGAGCCGACAATAGGTGTAGACCTTCCATCAAAATTTGCATTAAAAGAGGCAATAAGTATAGCAAGAGAGAAATTGGGCACAACATTTCTGTTAACAACACATATAGTTGAGGATATTGAGATTGCGGATCATGTGATTGTGATAAATAAGGGCAGAAAGGAGTTTGATGGAACTAAAAAGGAATTAGAACGCATATTTGGGGATAATCGCGTTGTTGAAATATATAGTACAAACCTAAGACAAATTAATTTTAAGCGTTATGGTCGCATTATGCAAAAAACTGGCGATATGGCAAAAATTGAGGTAAAACCATCAATGCTCAAAAATAAGGAATTTCTAAAGATGCTAAACAGCAGGCATGTGTTTGATTATAGAGTATCAGAACCGCATCTTAGCTATGTGCTATCAAAACTCTATAAATCATTTGATAAGAAAAAGTGAGTTCGATGAATAATCCATATATCGCATTTTTTAAGATATCGATAAAGGATAATATCGCTTATTTTAAGGATTATTTAATTTCAACAATCGGCAGGCTGCTTACATATATACTAATGATATTTGTATGGAATATCATATATTTGGGAGGACATTTATCAGAAATAGGCGGATTTAGTCTTATGCAAATAGATGCATATTTTGTAATAGGCAGCGCGGTATTTTTGATAATAGATTCGATGAATGATAGGATATTATCAGATGACATAAAAACAGGAAATATTGCTAAATCGTTAATAAAGCCAGTGAACTATGTCTACATGGTCTTTGTAGAGTCCCTTGCGGATAATGTGCTCGTTTTGCCCCCTGTGATCATTACTATTATGTTTGTGCTTTATTATTTAGGAATATCAACAAGTATGCTTTCAATAGTTACATTCATGATAATCATGCTTATCGGATATGCAATAATAAATGTAATACAATTTATAATCGGCTCGCTTGCAATATATACAACATCAGCATTTGGCATGTCAATTTTATTTATGAATGTGGCATCAATATTTAGTGGCGCAGTAATGCCACTTACATTTTTTCCAAGTTATATTAGCAACATAACATTGTTGCTGCCATTTCAGATGTTTACATATGTGCCAACATCAATATTAATAGGAATAATTCCAAGCAGCGCATATCTCTACTATATACTGTTAGGACTTCTTTGGCTTTTTGCATTGAGCATTTTAGGGTATTTTTTATGGAATCATGTAAAGAAAAAAATATCTTCAGTGGGTGGTTAAAATGGAACTTATTGAAAATATAAAATATTTTATACTATGTCAAAAATATCACTGGAAGGAATTCTTTATTTATAGGTTGCAGGGCTTAATATGGGTTATTGTAGGCAGTTTTGGCGTAATATTTACATATATACCTGTAACAATAATATACTCTATATCTCAAGGAATACCTGGATGGAGCTACTTTCAATTATTATTGCTGTCAAATACTGCTGGATTTACAATTGGTTTTGTATGGTATTTTATTGTCCCATGGAATATCGTAAATGGCATGCGTGCTGGAGAGCTTGATAAATATTTAATTAGGCCATTTGGTAAAATAACATGCATACTATCTGGTTATCCTGGGAATTTAACGGGTATTGCAGGATTAATGGGGTCATTATTGCTAATAATATATTCACTTGCAAACTTAAAATTGCAATTGTTATCAATTGCAATCTTTGTTTTTGGTATGTTACTAGGCATTGCAGCGCTTGTAATGTTATTTTTGCTTATAACCATCCTTGCATACCTATTTATGAATTCTGCCCAATTTACAAATAGCATGCTAAATATCTCATGGTCCGCCAATTCCTATCCGTTGGGTATATATGGCAGCATAATACAGCTTATATTCACACTTGTACTCCCAATTGGTTTTGCTGTTTATTATCCTATACAAGTGTTGCTTGGATTTACAAATCCAATATTTGCAATAATATC
>JAJZJI010000005.1 GCA_021828345.1 Microcaldota archaeon | reverse complement strand
ATAAGAATGCATTATATATATTTTGTATATTAAATTACTTATATTTAGTCCCGTCGTCTAGTGGTCAAGGACGCAGGGCTTTGGACCCTGCTACGCCGGTTCGAATCCGACCGGGACTAAATGAAATGATTTTATGAACGATGGAATTGCATTTGTAATAATACTTATAATATTAGGGCTCGGTATTTATCTATTTTTATATAGCCCTAATTTTATTACATATTCAAAAAGCCACATAGAAACAGGAAATAACATTACATTGCTTAATAAATCCTTCATGCTCAGTTTTTATAACAAGACAAAAAATATGAATGAATCATTTTTTATAAATTGGATAAAATACAACAAAAGCACAAATGTTTCAAGTATACTTAATATAAGTACAAATAATGTAACCAATAAGGCAACATATTTATGGAATAAAATTAACGCGCTTAAAAATACGACGGGAATTAAAACAAACAGCTCAAAAATATATAATGTTTTATATGCAGCTTTTGAGAATCTGACAAACAATTCCAAAAAATAGTGGTATATTGATATATGATTACCTATTAATCCTTTTATCAGGCGTACTTATAGGAGTATCAGCGCTGATAGAAAAGGCGACGCTCAAAAAGGAACATTCGGTTGCATATGCCACAAGTGTCGCACTCATTGCAGCGATAATATCATTAACATTCATCCCATTTATTAATTTGAATATTAGCATTCTTGACATATTCTTATTATATATTGTCAGCCTTCTTTCCACAACGACCGCAATACTTGCAGCAAAAGTCTACAAACACGGCAATATTAGCGTTGTATCGCCTATTCTTAGTTCAATACCGCAATTCATAATTATAGTGCTTGCTCTGGCATTCTTAAATGAAAAACTGAGCCCTATAAAGTATGTGAGCATTGCAGTAATAATAATAACTACATATTTTTTAATATCAAATAAAAATAAAAAATCCAAGTCATTTGACAAAAAATACTATATCTATATTCTAATAGTATTAACGTTACTCATGGCAGTTGGTGCCACCATACTTAAATATCTGCTATTTTCTATACAGCCACTTACATATCTTTTATTCTTAAGCGTATTTACAGCAATCAATGGTATTGCTTACATGCAGATAAAATTTGGTGGTTTACGTGAAATTGTTAAAAACACAATATATTACAAATATCCAATAATAGCAATTGCAATTATAACTATTACATATAGATTGCTCTATTATCTAGCGCTAGTAAATACATTTGTAAGTATCGCATACCCTCTGAGAAATACACTCAACATATTGATAACCGTGATTTTAGGTGGTCTTCTCTTTGGAGAAAAGAACATTAAAAGAAAATTATTATTATCAATTATTTTAATGATTGCGGTATATACGCTCATTGTATAGTTTTGTTATTTATGAAAGGCTTTTATCCTTTTAATACCATTATACTACGTGATGAGTCGAGGTATTTCTGATCTGTGATGAAAAGAGTCGGCTGAATTTATTTGTAATCGATTAGATTACATATTCTTTGTGTTTTGATCCATTGGTTTATGCTCGTATAAGAATACAGCGCCTTTTAAAGTTTTAAGTGAAAGTGTGGCGCATTTAAGCCTTGCAGGCCCTGGATCTATATTTATCAATTCTTTTAGGGTTTTAAAATCCATTTTTTCTATTTCAGATAGCTTCTTTCCCTTAACAAAATCAGTGAGCATGCTGGCTGATGCTATACTAATTGAACACCCATTACCATCAAATTTAACATCCTCTATTATATCATTTTTTATTTTTAGATATATCGTTATATCGTCACCACATGTCGGATTATATTCATGAAATTTTGAATCCGAATTTGAAATGACACCCTTATTGTGTGGATGCTCGTAGTGTGATATTAATTCTTCTGCATAAAAATCCATTTAATCAACTTCTGCTACTTTACCTTAAAGAGTTTTTTTGCCTTTTTTATTGCCTTTAATGCTCTGTCTATCTCTACATAATTATTATATACGTTAAAACTTATTCTTGATAAGGCGCTCCTGTTTAAAGACTCGGTTATAAGAGGCATTGCACAATGATGGCCTGCGCGTATAGCTATTCCCTCACTATCAAACACCTGCGCCACATCATGTGGATGCAAACCTTTTATATCAAATGATACAACACCTATGCGCCTATTGTCTACATTTTTAGGTCCGTATACAGTTATGTCATCTATCTTTGATAAATGTTCTAACAGATAAGCGGTTAACGCCATATTATGCTTTGCTATTCTTTGAATGCCTATTTGCTCAATATAGTCTATTGCAGCATTTAAACCTATAGCACCTTCGATATTTGGCGTTCCTGCCTCAAATTTCCAAGGTAATGAATTCCAACTATAAGTATCATGCGTAACAGTATGTATCATATCGCCACCCCCATACAATGGTCCCATATTTTCAAGAAGCTCCTCCTTTCCATATAAAACCCCAATGCCAGAGGGACCAAACATTTTATGAGATGAAAACGCATAAAAATCGCAATTTATATCACGCACATCTACAGACATATGTGACACAGCTTGAGCGCCATCAACAATAACTATAGAGCCATGCTTATGTGCTTCACGTGTTATCTCCTTAACATCATTTACAGTTCCGAGCACATTTGATGCGTGTGATATTGCAACAATTTTGGGATCTTTTTCCAACTGCTCTTTTATACTGTTAATGTCCAAATGCTCTTTAGACTCATCCAATTTTATATAATCTACTGCGGCTGACTTTCGTTTTGCAAGCAACTGCCATGGAACAATATTGCTATGATGTTCAAGATCAGTTATCAATATGTGATCCTCTTTATTTACATACTCATTGCCTAAAGTCAATGCAACCAAATTGATTGATTCTGTCGTATTTCTGGTGTATATTATCTCATTATATGAATTTGCATTTATGTATTTTGCAATATGCTCTTTTGAGGATATATACATACTTGTTGATTTTTCAGCAATGTTATATATACCACGGTGTATATTTGAGTTATAATTTACATAGTAATCAGATATTGCTTTTATCACCTGTTTTGGTTTTTGTGAGGTTGAAGCACTATCTAAATAGGCAAACCGTTTTCCATTAATCCTTCTTTTAAATATTGGAAAATCTGATCTAACACTTTCTATACCATCAGACAGATCATTTTTAGAAACCATCAAATACACATTTATTCAAAGTTTACATAACCTTTTTCTTCTAATTTTTTTACCATATCACTATTGCCTTCCTCTACAATTTTTCCTTTAACCATAACATGCACAAACTCTGGTTTCATATACTCTAGTATCCTGCTATAGTGTGTTATTACAAGTAGTCCTGAATTCGATTCTTTTACTATTCTATTTATATTTGTAGCAACCACACGGATGGCATCTATATCTAGCCCAGAATCTGGTTCATCGAGGATTGCAATCTTTGGTTTCTGTATTGCCATTTGCAATATCTCTGCTTTTTTCTTCTCCCCTCCAGAAAAACCTTTATTTAATGGCCTACCTATTATGCCCTCACCTATTTTAAGATCTTCTGCATTCTTTTTTATCTCTACCATCATGTTCTTCATGTCCACAGTACCTTTATTTAATGATTCTTTTGATGCTCTTAAGAAATTTATAAATCCAACACCCTCAATTTCAACAGGATGCTGAAAACCTAAAAATAGCCCAAGCGCCGCACGCTGGTCTGTTGATAAATCTAGTATACTCTTGTTGTCAACTAATATATCGCCGCTTTTTATTGTTACAGCAGGATGGCCAAATATTGCTTTTGCAAGTGTTGTTTTTCCTGATCCATTTGGACCCATTATTACATGAAGCTCTCCTTGCTTTATTTTTAGATTAAGCCCATTTATTACCTCCTTGCCGTCTATCTCTGCATGCAGATCTCTTATTTCTAATAACATATTCATAAAAACCACTTTAAATATTAATAAATTAATTGTTTTAATGCCTTAATTTACATACATTACCTTACCATCATATTACAATCAAATTTATGGTATAATTGACATAAATGGCAGACTGATTTTTGTGCATTTATATCACTTTTGGATAATATATTTTTGACGTAATCATAGACATTGGAACGCTCAAAATTTAACATTATGCTGCGTGTCTCTTTTGATATTTTTTTGTTATTTAAATATTTGCTAACTGCAGCCTGTGTTACGCCCATTGCCATAGCCGCCTCCTTCTGATTCATATGCATTTCATTTACCAATATGTAGACAGTATACTGTCGTAATGCTGGCATAAATTTATACGCAACACGTTCATAATCAGTCATTATTCTATTCATCTAATTACCCCTGTATTTATAATGACGCTCGAACAGATCAGCTGACGGCTTGCTAAACCATATAATATCAGTAGTATCAATCCTTGGTATTACGCCATATCTACCATTATTTTTCATTTTGTCATTTATCATTGAGGATATTATAGATTTAACATTATCATCAAAAATATTACTTATGACTGGTGAGAAAAATCCAGAAAGAATTAGCTGCTGTGCTCGAACTTTATCTATACCCCTTGAAGTCAAATAAAATAATGACTCATCATCTATAGGTCCTGTTGCTGATGAGTGCGTAGCTTTTACTGCATTTTCATCTATTGAAACAGATGGGATTGAATCTATTCGTGCGGTTCTATCAATAAGTACACCTCCTTCTTCAACAAAAGAGCGCGATTCTTTTGCGCCATTTACAATTTTAGCAAACCCTTTTATAAAACATATAGAATCATGCATTAATGCAACTTTTGAATCTAACTTTGCAGTAGTTTCCCTCCCTGTGTTTATTATATAGGTATTTATGTCCATTTTCTGTGATTTTGATCCAAAAATAATTTCATTTGCATTTATTGAACTGCCATTTCCAACAGCATTTATATAATTTCTCGAACGTACAGCATTACCTCCGATATATATGTAATTAAATTTAATATCTGCATTTATACCTGCATCAGCTTTTGAATTATTAATTATTGTTACACGTTCATCTTGTGGGTATATTACATTAACTTCAGCCTTGGAATATGCTAACGCATCAAATTCATTTATTATTGATGTAAATATATTCTTTTTTGATTTTGATACAGATAGCTGCAACATTTTAAGATTCGCACCCTTTCCCAATTTAGTATATACAATTATTGGAAGTGATTCATTAACATTTACAAATAATAGATTCAATGATGCTACCGTATCTTCAGGTATATTTATTGTTATTATTTGGTCAACATGTGCGTGTGTAAATGCAACATATTTATCCTCACGCTTATCATGCATTGATTTTTTTAGTATACTATAAAACTCTTCATCGCTTTTATTTATTATTTTTATATAGGGATTATCTTTAATTATTGCGCCATGTCTTCCTATAATCATATCAAAGGGTATATTCAAATGGGCAATTGATTCCGTATACACACGCTCTATTACAGATTTATCATCAATTAACTCAGATTTTTCATCTAATAAACTTAAATCCAAAACTATATGTCTACGCTTATATATTGAATTTGTCTCCTCTGGAAGTGATTTATATAATTCCAACGCTTCATTTGCAAATGTTTGATATTCACTCATTTAAAACACCAATTAACCTACAGAATCGGTCATATCTATCTTTATTAATCGCTTTAATTCTAATGAATATTCCATAGGTAGTGCCTTTGCAAGTGGCTCTATAAATCCAAGCACTATTGTTGTTAGTGCATCCTCTTCACTAAGACCCCTACTCATCAAATAAAATAATTCATCCTCCCCGACTTTTCCCACTGTAGCTTCATGGGTTATACTTGCATCCTCCCTATGCATTTCCATATATGGATATGTGTTAGTCTTTGAATTTTCATCAAGCAAAAGCGCATCGCAGCGAACAGCGGACTTTACATTTGCAGCATCCTTTCCGACATATATAAGACCACGATAAGTAGTCAGCCCGGAACCTTTTGAAACGCTTTTGGATATTATTTTTGAGGTTGTATCTGGAGCGAGATGAAGAATTTTTCCTCCAGAATCTTGTATCTGTGATTCTCCAGCAACAGCTATGGATAATATTTCACCCTTTGCGCCGCGTTCTTTTAAGTATACACTTGGATATTTCATGTTTACCTTGCTGCCTATATTACCATCAATCCATTCAACATATGCGTTCTCATACGCAAATGCGCGTTGAGTAACTAAATTATATACATTCTTTGACCAATTCTGAATAGTAACATAGCGAATATGTGCATTTTTATGAGCAACAAGTTCAACTACAGCCGAGTGCAATGAAGAACTTACATATATTGGCGCAGTACATCCTTCTATATATGTAACATCAGCACCTTCGTCAGCTATTATAAGCGTTCGCTCAAATTGGCCAGCCTTTTCAGCATTTATTCTAAAATACGCCTGAAGGGGCATCGCAAGCTTGACATTTTTTGGAATGTATATGAAACTGCCTCCGGACCATACTGCGCTATTTAAGGCAGAAAATTTATTATCATTATCAGGTATAACAGTGCCAAAATAACGTTTCATTAGTTCCGGATACTCCTTTACTGCAGTATCTGTATCTGTAAATACTACACCCTGCTTTTTAAGATCCTCTTTTATACTATGATATACAACTTCACTGTCATACTGTGCTTCCGCTCCTGCAAAAAATTTTCTCTCCGCTTCTGGTATACCAAGTTTATCGAATGTCTTTTTTATATCATCAGGAACAGAATCCCAACTATCAGATTTCTTGTCTGTAGGCCTTATATAATAATAAATATCATCAAAATCTATACCTTCAAGATCTGCACCCCATTTAGGCATTGGTTTACTTTTAAATATTTTATAAGCATTTAACCTTTTCTCAAGCATCCACTCAGGTTCATTCTTTATTTTGGATATCTCTCTTACTATATCTTCAGATAGCCCTTTATCACTCTTAAATTTATAATCAATTTTATCATTAAAACCATATTTCTCCATATACTCCTGTTCGTTTGTACCGACGAACTGCTCTTTTGTATTAGACATAATAAAACCACGATGTAGACATTAGCTATTATTTATAATAAAAACATTATAATTATAACTCAGTTATAATCTGAACATTCTCCTTTTTAAAGCTTATTATAATTTTTATTTATCACAATTAAATTAATGTCAAGCATATTACATATTAAATTAGTCATTTGTCCGCAAACTATGAAAATCGAATTTAAAAATCATTTATAAAAAGATGTGTTATGATTATACTATATTGATGTGATAATATGTCTTATTCAAAATTTAAAAATGAATTTACTTATAAAAAATTTATGGAGAGCAATAATGAAGTGGAATTTGATAGATTATTTGATGATGCGATTTTAAGACTTAAAAAGAATATTGGATCTACATACCCTATGTATATATCAGGAAAGGCAATTAATTCAGATAGCTTATTAACCGAATATTCACCAATAGATAAAAACATAATGATAGGCCGCTTCCAATGTGGAAAACGCGAACATGCAAAAATGGCTATTGATGCTGCAAAAAAAGCATTTGATGAATGGCATTTAGTTGATTATAAAAAACGTGTTGAGATATTTAAAAATTTTGCAGTTTTATTATCAACAAATAAATTTGACTTAGCAGCATTACTAAGTCTAGAGAATGGAAAATCTAGATATGAATCTATCGGAGAGGTTGACGAAGCAATAGATTTCGCCAATTATTATGCAAATGATATGGAAACTAATAAGGGGTATATACGGAAAAATATTTCAGATAATAGTAATATAAAAATTAATGCTGGATTTCAAGGTGCACCTGGTGCATCTGAAATAGTAAATATAAAGTTATTGCCCGTAGGTGTATTTGGAGTTATAGCACCATTTAACTTCCCAATATCTATATCTTCTGGAATGAGTATAGGTGCAATGATTACAGGCAATACTGTAGTATTCAAACCATCTTCGACAGATAACATGACAATGCTTACAGGATTGAGAATATACCAGCTGCTAAAAGAATCAGGATTGCCTGATGGCGTATTTAATTTTATCACAGGCCCAGGTAGTGAGGTGGGAGATGAATTAGTAGTAAACAAGGACGTTTCAGGAATAGCGTTTACTGGTTCATATGATACAGGAATTAATATGATTAAAAAAAGCCTTAATTTGGGTCTGCAAAAAAATTTTGTTGTTGAAATGGGAGGTAAAAATCCTGCGATAGTGTCAAAGCATGCAGACATAGAAAAAGCAGTAGACGGAATTTCAAGTGCGGCATTTGGTTATACTGGGCAAAAATGTAGTGCGTTATCACGAGTGTATGTACACTCTTCAATAAAGGAAATTTTTATAAGCAAATTAATAGACAAGGTAAGGACATTTCATATAGGAGATCCGCTCAAAAAAACCAATTATATTGGCCCTTTGATAAGTGAAAATGCATATATTAGATATGTAGAATCGATAAATAAGATAAAGAGATCTGGATCACTATTATATGGAGGTAATAGAATATCAACCCAATTAAATGGATATTACGTTGAACCAGTAGTAGCAGAATTAAAAAATGATGATGAACTGGTACATAATGAGCTCTTTTTACCTATACTTGCAATAATAGAGTTCGATGATTTCAATAAAGCAATAGAAATGGCAAACAATGTCAAATACGGTCTTACAGCAGGGTTATATACCAAAAATAAGAATGAAATAAAGGAGTTCTCCAACAAAATAGCTGCAGGTGTTGTTTACATAAACAGAGCAACAAGCGCAACAACAGGAGCAGTTGTAGGCTTGCATACATTCGTAGGCTGGAAGGCAAGTGGGTTTACAGGCAAGGGCAGTGGTAGCAAATATTATTTGCAGCAGTTTATGAGAGAGCAAAGTTTATCATTAACGAAATAAGGTATATAAATGCCACTATTAAAATTCTTGCAAAAACATATGCATTATAATGAAGCCAAAATTTACATAGGAAAAAAAGAGATTACTGCGATTATCGCAGATAATTTTATAAAAAGAATGATAGGGCTTATGTATAAAAAATCATTAAATACTAATGGAGGTATGCTCTTCATATTCAACAGAAGCGATTACCATAGCATATGGATGCTCAACATGCATTTCAATATAGATATATTGTGGATCGACAATAACTTTAAAATTGTAGATTTTTGTGAAAATGCAACGCCGTGCACCTCAATGTTTAACTGCAAAACCTATATACCAAAAAGTCCAGATAAATATATTATAGAATTAAGCGCCGGATTTATAAAAAATAATGGAATAAAAAAAGGAGCAAAAATTAAAATAAAAAAATAGGTAAGAAGATTACCTTCTTCCCTTTCTATTCATCTTTGCTCTTGCAACATATCCTTTCTTATCAATAAAATAGAGATAGCCCTGTTCCCTCTTGATCTTTTCGGAACCCACTTTCGATTTTCTTCCTCTTGTATTAGATTTCATCGGAGTTCTCCATACAAACCCGTCCTTTCCCAAGAAGTATAGGTACCCATCTTCTCTCTCTATTGATTCGCTTCCTATCTTTTCTGCCATTAGATCACTAATAAGAATAAACTAGATAGATTTAAATATTTATCGTCGATTTACAGAGGAAAATAGGTTTTTTACGTAAATTTAGCGCATTTTTTGGCTTTTTTCGTCTTTTTTATATAATCTTTTATATCTTCCCTAAATAATAAATATGATTTGATGATCGAAATAAAATTATTTAAAAAGATAGAATTAGAGGGATGCACATTCTTAGAAGGCTTCCCAGGAACTGGGCTCGTAGGACCTATGAGCATAAGTTATATGGTAAATAAACTTCAGCTTGAATATGTAGGATATATAAAAAGCGATCTTTTCCCGCCACTTGTATCTATACATAAAGATACACCAATGCCACCATTAAGATTTTATTATTCAAAAAAAAATAGTCTCTTATTGCTTTTTGCGGAATCGGGACCATCATCTGAAAAATCCATATACGAAATATCTGATGCAATATACAATTTCCTGAAAGAAAAAAAGATTAAAAAAATAATATCGATAAGTGGCATACCTACCCAAAATCCAAATAATTTTGATGTTTTTGCAGTAGCGTCCACAAAAGAGCTATCTGAAAAAATACAAAAATTAGGATTAAAGCCAATAGGTGAAGGCGTTGCGGCAGGGGTCAGCGCAGTAATAATGATGAATGCAGCTATAGATAATATAGATGATATTAATATATTGGTACAAGTAAACCCACAGATAATAGACCCAAGATATGCGGAAATAGCAATAAATAGTTTAAATAAATTACTTAATATGAATATAGACGTTATCGAACTTGATAAAGAAGCCAAAATGGTAGAAGACAAGGTAAAAGAACTACTTAAAAAGAGCAAGGAGACACGTGAGGGTGTTATACCGGAAAGTGATCCAAACATGTATACATAAATATGATTCTGTTGATAAATATAACTTAATTGCAGGGGTAGCAAAGTCTGGTTTGGCTGCTTTGGGCCACAGAAAAATGCGCAGGACTTAAGATCCTGTGGTCTAGCACCTTCGTGAGTTCGAATCTCACCCCCTGCACTTTTATAACTAAATTTAAATTCTTGTCTTTCCTTGATTTTCTTAGAATGATTATATGAATAAAAAATATGTGATAAACAAGACTGCTAATTTTGTCAAAAAAAAATTGGATGGTGAGGGATCTGGGCATGATTGGTGGCACGTATATCTTGTATGGCAATTGGCTAAAAAAATAGGCAAACAGGAGAAAGCAGATATGTTTGTAGTAGAACTTTCGGCTCTTTTGCATGATATTGCTGATTGGAAATTCAACAATAATGACGAGAGTGTTGGAGCTAAAATAGCAACAGAATGGCTAACCAAACTGCATGTAGAAAAACATATTATAGACCAAGTAAACTATATTGTAGGGAACGTTTCATTTAAAGGAGCAGGAGTAGACCACACTATGATGACACTAGAAGGAAAAGTTGTATGGGACTCTGATAAAATGGATATAGGGGCAATTGGTATAGCCAGAACATTTGCATATGGAGGCTATAAAGGAAGACTAATATATGATCCTCGAGTAAAACCAAAATTCCATAAAAACTTTGAAGAGTATAAAAAAAGCAATAGCCCATCAATAAATCATTTTTATGAAAAAATATTACTACTAAAAGACAAAATGCAAACAAAAACCGGAAGGAAAATGGCAATACATCGAGATAAGTTTCTCAGAACCTTCTTAAAAGAATTTTTTGATGAATGGAACGGAATCAAATAAACACATATAAAAGAACTAAGATGTTCTTATTGCATTAAAACTTCCTGTTCCTCTTCTGCTTCCATGGAATGTATCCGTTTAAATGCCTTTTCACGTTTACTGTTCTGATAGCCAATAATTGGGGTGTAATTTACCATTCTTTTTAATGGAATGTTAACCTTAAGCGTTAGCCTATGATAAAATTCTTCTACAAGTACTGCTGTCTTCTTAATAGATATTGATAATTCATCCAACGCATCTAACATCTTGCTATTATCATCAGTCTTTTTGCTTATAGCTGCTTTTAAAAGAGCGCCAGATGCTTCACGCACCACAATTGTGCCTGTTATTGCATTTATTATAGAATTTAATACCTCTGATTTAAATGTATTCTCATTATCATAAGAACTGCGCCTGAGCAAAATATTACCGCTCTTGTTATACGCGCCTATTGTTCGTATGTTTTCCTTTTTAGTTTTAACATAGTTCTTTGTATGTTTTACATGCATTCCAGATCTATGATGGTGTATAAAAACATGTAAATTGTGTATTGTTGGTATTATTGCACCAGTATAATCACCAGTCCCATTTTCAGCATACTCTTCCAAGTTATGTCTTAATTTATTAAGCTCATAACATATCGTTTCATTCATTTTTGCAAAATCAGCATCGGTAAATAATATTATTGGTTCGATGTTCTCATATCCTTTTGAAAGAATAGGCTTGTTTGAATCTGCTATTACTTTTGAGACATCATTAACATATTTAATAATTAACTCCTCAGATTTCTTCGATATATAGCTTCCCTGAGAACCAAGACCCCACACTGTTGAATTATCATGATTTGGTATCGATTTAAAATTAAAATCCATTATAAAACCTTTTAATAAATAGGATAATGAGATTAAACTAATATAAATACTTTTTGATCAGTACGATTCTAGAACAAAAGTTAACCATAACCAGTTATGAATAGATTATGAAGAATAGCTATACAACTTATTGCAGTACCAATTCTTTCATCTCGTTTCTGCGATATTTTCCATCCAACCATATGTTTATCTGTAGAAAACTTACTCTCAGAATTCTCCGTTTATAATACTCTTTAAGATAAAGTACAACTATTTTGAGATTCGGTATATTTTTGATGTTTCTTTGATTACATCATATGCCTGAGACTAATTTTGTCGCAACGCCGGATAAATACAAATACTTTTATATTTTTCCCACTACATCATATAAAAAATAGTGGTATATTTTGACTAACAGAAAGGTACATAAAAGTATTGATATTTACAAAATAGCAATGCAATGGTGTTCTGCGATTTTAAAATTCATGAGGTTCTGTAAATACAGTGGTCATTGAATTATCAAATTCCACAAATTTAAATTTTTTTTCTGTTGAGGAAACCAAAGATTGTGATGGATGGAAAATGTCATGTTATAGGTATTATAATGGCAAATAATTCTAGGAATAAAAATAGCATGTATAATAAAATTAAGAGAAATAACAGCTTTAATTTAAATTTTGTTGGTATTAATTTTAAATTAAGCATTCCAAACAATATAGAGCAGATTGTTTTTAAAGATTATTTAAATTATCTGCCACCATTTAAGATTACTGAAGAAAAATCGGAGGTAAATATATATGTTTATAGGGACAAGCCGAGTTTAGTTGTAGACGGCGAAAACATATTTTTATCTAATGAATCTAGTCCGGAACAATTTAGTAGAGACATAATATTGCTCATATCAAAATTTTTAGAACAAAAATTAAATAAAAAAGATATATTTTCTTTACATGCTTCAGCAGTATCAAGTAGTAATATGGGAATAGCAATGGTAGGACCTAACGGTTCCGGAAAAACTACATCTGCGATCTATTCATGTTTAGTAAATAAAAATATAAAATTTGTTAGCGGTAATAGATTATTCATAGATGGGATAAATATAGTTAGCGGTACGCGTGGAATTAGATTAAGAGCAGGGTCTTTAAAATCTGAATTTAAATTAGATAATTATATATTGCCAGATATTTTGGAGTTTCAAGATAAAAAAGTGTCAGTTATCGCTGAGGATTTAGGTATAAATGCAAATTTAAATTATCCGATAAGGTTAATTAAAATTATATTAGTAAAAAAATTGGAAAAAGAATTAACTGTTAAGAAATTAGATATGTCAAATAACGCGCAATTAAATGAAGCATTTCTTATTCTGCATAATTCAGCATCTGAATTTAATGATAATTTCCCTAATTTTGTGTTGGGTTCTAAAATTCCTTACCCAAATATGTTTACAGATGAGCATAGGCGAAAAAGGATAGTCTTTGTTTCTAATCTTTTAAGAAATGTGGAATCAATTAAAGTTGAAGGTAGGTTAGAAGAAATTGGAGAATACATATCACGTAGTATTAGAAAAAAATGATATTATGATATACGTAAGTTCAAAAAATCTCTATAGAATGATTTCACCCATAGCTATAGAACATGTTAAATTTGCAAATATTAATGACAAAAATCTAAAATTTAGCAAGAATGATGTAATAATAACTCAGAATGAAGCAGTATCGAAAATTGCAAAGAAGAAAAAAATTATGAATATTCTTGTATTAAAAAATAATTACTATTCATCGCAGGATAAAGAATATTTTGATTTTTTTATAACGGAAAAGAATCTAAATCCTTTAGTTTTTATGCTCATTGAGAATGATAGTTTTGAGGGTATCAAATTTAGTAATAGGGATAACATAATAAATTTTGTTTTTGATCCTAGTTTCAAACATGTACTTTTATTACATAGGAATAAATCATTTTGGGGATATGAACCTGTAAAGGGGGGGATTGAAAAAAATGAAACGCCAAAAAAGGCAGTAATAAGAGAAACTTATGAAGAATGTGGTTTGAATATAACTAGTCCTTATAGGTTACCAAAGAAAATTGGATATAATAGCATACAATTTGATACAAAAACTATAAGAAAAATAAGTGCGATAATTTTTATTTCAAAAATTGATAAAAAGACAAAATTTACCATTAGAGAAAAAAGTGCTAAAATGGCATTTAAATCTTTAAGATGGGTGCCTTTAAAAGAGGCAAAGAACTTGTTTGCATTACCTAGATATAGGTTGGCGTTTTCTTATGTGTTGAAAAATCAGGATTTAATAAATAAAAAGTAATTTTTATGATTACCTCTAAGTATAATTTTACAAAAGAGTTGAATAAATTCATATCTCAGTATGATTTTGTTACATCTAGTTATCTTTATGGTTCGTATCTTCGTAAACCAGAAACAGCTAATGATATAGATTTTTTATTGATAATAAAAAACGATACAAATTTAGATAAGTTAAAAGATATGTCTGATAAAATAAATAAGAAATGGCCAAAAGTAGAAGTTACTACAATTTTAGAATACGAGGCGAATAATTTTATACATCAAGGATTTAGTAGTTTTTATTATTTTAATCTAAATAAAAATCATGTACTAATAAGTGGAAAGAATGTTTTAAGTAATCTGCCAAATGTAAGTTTAAATAGTACTTTAAATAGTATTTCTGTGGTTGCTCAAAGAGCAAGGAATTCAGTAGTGAATAATGATTATACAGATATTAATTTTTTAGGAAATAAAATTAATATCTGGTTGCTTAATTTTGCTAAAGAAGTAATTTTTATTGTATATGGTGAATATTATGACGATAGAAAAGATGCCTTTAAACGACTTATGGAAGTCGATAATGAGTTCAAAAACTTCTCATTTAATTCAGATTTTTATCAGAAAGTGAAGTTTTTACATCATTTGGAGATGTTTTTAATACTTAACCTCACCAAAAATTGCATAAAAAAATAAATGTACATGAATTCATTATCCCATTTAATCCTTGTATAGCGATATTCCTGTCTAAATTTGTAATACCTGTAAATGGACCTCTCCGCAATATCTCCATTAATTCCAAAAATGCTAAATCTTTCTTCAGAATATACTTGATATCAGACTAAAATCCTTTTCTATTTTATTTATCAATAATATACTACTTAGAGATAGTGTTACGTTGTTCATCATATAATCAATGAAGAATGTGTAACCTATCTTATAAGTTTTTAGGATGTGGTGGGGTTAAGTTAAATATAATATTAATAGTTTCTTTAAAAATTAACCTATCAATAGATAGGATGTATAAGCAATATTCAAGAAAACACTAAAAAATAGCACGGATACGTTAATACACTAAATAGCATAGATAACATTTATCGCTTATTTATTGAACGTATTATATCTTCGTATATTGATTCTGCATCAAGATCTATATTATATTCTTTATGAAAATAGTTTAGCACATTTATTACATCCCGTTTCAAAAAAGCCCTTGCATTAGGATGCCTTGTAGATACTGCCTGACCCATATCTATTATATAGGGAGTTTTGTCCTTTAGTAATATATTATATTCACTTAAATCTGCATGGACAAGCTTTGCATTATATAATTTTTTTATATCAGCTATTATTTGGTTTAATATTTTATTCGCGCTTTCATGATCCAACGGAACGTCTTTAAGTTTCTTTGCTATTTGATCCCCTGAACCTATTAACTCCATTGCAAGAATATTATAATCAAACATGTAAGGCTTTGGAACATTTATACCATTATCGTAAGCAATTTGCAGATTACCAAATTCCTTTTTGCACCATACGCGTATTATGGCAAATTTGCCGCTATATCTCCTTTTGAATCTCGGATCCCCTATTATATAATCCTGCATATTCAAAAATGAGGAACTTCCTATTCTAAAAAATTTTAATATAATATTCTCATTGCCACTAACAGTTTCTGACGCGCCAGCACTTGCAATATAAACATCTGATTCCTTCCCTCGCGCTACAATGAAACCTAATTTTGATATTATACCCTTATTATAGAATTTACTGAGGCGGCGCATCGTATCGACATCAAGAGCTGCCTCGTCAATTCTTTTATCCTTTAATAGATGTATATCTCTATCTGGCCTTTTTCTTTTATTCACTTTTCTAGACATTAAAACATATAAGTTTCTCTAAAAAGAATATATATGTCTTCATATTACAAATAGATTTATGGAGCGCTAAGTAAGTGCGCAGGTATTGCCGCTATGCCCACATAACCGGCAAGAAGACTACCAAATAACAATAGCACCCAGAAAAGCAACAAAAATAGTGACCATCCAACCCATACACTTTTTTGCATGCCTGGAAGTCGTTCTATAATCAAGGATACGGGATAAGCGCATATGCCAGCAAGCCCATATAAGAAATACATTATAAGGAGCGCTATTGGAGCACTAGTTAAACCTAAGTTATATCCGACAATGCCATATATTATAACCATTATTCCGACAAGAAGTGCAAAAAATCCAACAAAACTAAATTTAGTCTTAAATTTTATCGACACTACAAACGCGGCAATTACCAAACCAAAAGATATGAATGGATCATAGAATAAAATATTATAGCTACCAGGTAGTGGCCAATTAAACTGACCCCAAAGACCACCAACCACCATATATAGCGCAATCATAAACAATGGCACAGCGGCAGAATTTAATTGTAATGAAAATTCCTTCTTCTTTTTTCTATAATCAAAATATATTGTGGATATTAAATAAAGAAGCATAAATCCGGCGAAGCTTATCATAAAAAGCGAATACGCCAAATTATCTATAAAAACTGCCATATTAATACCATTTTAATATGGAAGATTAAATTTTTATATGCTTTAGTATTGCTATGGAAAGTGCTCGATTTAAGTTTTTTAGAATAATATTAAACGTGGTGCTAATATGAAAGAGGATATGAAAGGGTTTTTGGAGGAATTTAATGAATCTGTTGACAAGTGGCAAAAAAATAGCCCTTCGCAATTAAACAGATTTATGGCGCTGCTCAATGAAATAGAAAAGCCAAGTGCGCTAGATACAAAAACAAAAGAGCTAATTGCAATATCATTATCTGTCATATCACATTGCAAATGGTGCATATCATTCCACGTAAAAGCGGCTTTTGACTCAGGAGCAACAAATGACGAAATCAGGGATGCGGGGTGGGTTGCAGTCTTAATGGGCGGAGGACCGGCATTAGCATATAATCAATTAGTAGAAGATGCAATAGAAGACTTTGGCAAATAGAATTACATTAACAGTCATTGCATTTAAACATATATAGCATTAGATATATGCGCATCCAATACATTCGAATTTATAAAGTTTTCTTTCCAAATAGTATCTAACATTATGGTAGATAGTTGCCACTTTGGTAGGAGCTTGTTCTTCTAGCAATATTACATATTAAGCAAATGACTGATTCAATGAGAAACATATATGAAAGCAAACATTACAAATTATTCGTTATTATACCAATAGCATTGCTGTTAATCAGCCTCTATTTCATACCACATATACAGCTTGATTCATCACTAAGAGGTGGGATAACAGTTACAGTACAATCAAACGCATCAATAAACATACAATCCATTACAACTGCAATAAATACAAAAATCCCTGGTGCACAAACATCCATAGAGAGCGCTCCTGGTGGCATTGCAATAACAATAGCGGATAATACAAGCCTTTCAAATGCGAATAATTACTTAATATCAGCATATTCAGCATATAGCAATTATAGTAATGCAGTTCTTGGAGTTTCTGAAACTGAAGCACTCATAAAAAATCAACCGACCAATAATACACTGCCAAACATTTTAAGCGCGTATCAAAAGAACCAGAGTTTATCACAAACACAATTGAATACAGATATTAGTGGAGAATTTGCAGCATTATCCCCATTCCAAACCAATATAACTGAAAATAAAAGCAGCCCGTCGGCTATGATAAATAGCGGCAACATTGCAATTAAGTCGGCAAACAACCAATATGAGAGTTATGTTATCAGTACGCTTAAATCAATTATACCTTTTAGCACATATTCCTATCAAACTGTCACACCAACATTAGGATCATACTTTTTAGGGCAATTGCAGGTAATAATAATAGCAGCTTTCATACTAGTTGCATTCGCAGTATTTATAGTATTCAGAACAATAATACCATCTTTTGCAGTAGTTTTTGGTGCTGCAAATGATATATTAATAGCTCTTGGAGCTATGGGGTTATTTGGAATACCTTTGGGCGTAGCCTCTATAGGAGGATTGCTTATGCTTATAGGATATTCGATAGATACAGACGTATTATCCGCAATAAGAATATTAAAAAGGCAGGAGCACACGCCAGAGTATCGCGCATTTGAATCAATGAAAACTGGAGTGACCATAACAGCGACTGCGTTGCTCGTATTTGGAATACTTTTCGCAGTATCTTACGCAAGCTTCATACAAACTTATTTTGAGATTGCAGGAGTTGTACTTGCAGGACTTGTTGGAGATATAATAACCACATGGCTTGGCAATACAGTAATGGTACTCTGGTACAAAAAAAGGAGGGAGCATAAATGAAGGCATTAGAATATTTCAAAGATAGGCGAATTATAATTTTTGTATTAATACTTTTAGCACTGCTCGTTTTGGATATCTATTATGGCATTCATTTCGGCATTGAGTTTAGCGGTGGTACACAAATACCAATAACGTTAGAACACAGCGTAAATACTACAGTTATGACATCGTTAATATCAAATTTGCAGCAGAGAGTATCAACATTTGGTTTAAAGCAGGTAACTGTCGAGGGGATAGGAAATTCTGAAGTGTATGTTATAATACCTTCAGTATCGCAATCGGACGTTAATCAAACAATAGGTATAATAGACAGCCAGGGTAATTTCCTTGGAGTCGTAAATGGCGTGGAAGCGCTAAATGGAACGGGAATACTTAAAGGAAGCGTTGGTTCTGTAACGCCACAACAGAGCAATAATACCGTATCATGGGCAGTAACATTTTTCATAACACAAACTGCCGTGCAAAAGTTCTCAAAAGCGGTTTTTGGACAATCAAACCAGCCACTATATATGTTTCTAGATAGACCAACAGATTCTGTAATACTTATAAACCAATCATTATTAGCCAATACAAGCCTTGGTCTATCACCAACACAGACATTACAAATAATGCAGAACGCCTTGAATCTGAAAACTCAAACAATACCAGTCATTTCATTTTCAAATAACAATGCAAGTATGACAAAGATCATAGATTACTTTAAGGCGAACAAAAAATATACAACAACATTTGCAAGCTATAACATAAACCCGGTAATTATTTCAGATTTAAGAAGTATGAACATCACAGTAAAACTTGAGAGCAATGCAAATATGACACCGACATACACGGAAATAAACAGCAGCACCGTTGTATTAAATAACTGGAACCTTGTAGGTTTATTGTCATCACCAATATTAAACCCTGCAATCACAAACGGAAGCGCAGGGGACAATTACGAGATTACAGGTATATCTCCAGCCACAGAATCTCCTTCAGCGCAGTTTACATACGCAACAAACGAAGAAAAAACAATTACCAGTATATTAAATGGAGGAGCGCTGCCGGTAGCAGTTCTACCTGGAGTGCCTACAACAGTGCCGCCAACACTTGGAAAACAGGCGTTATATGTAAGCGCCATCGCCGGAATACTTGCGGTTTTAGGTGTATCAATATTTATAACAATACGATATAAAAAATTATTTTTGATATTGCCAATATTACTTACCACATTTGCTGAACTCTTCATTATTGTCTCGATAATAGGACTTGTAGGCACAATAGATCTTGCAGCTGTTGCAGGAATGATAGGCGTTGTAGGAACCGGAGTTGATGCACAGATAATAATAACTGACGAGATACTAACACATGGAAGCGAACAGAGTAGCTCACATGGAATACTTAGTAAAGCATTCTACATTGTATGGGCTGATGCAATATTGTTAGTCATTGCAATGCTTCCACTATTCTTTTCAACATCACTTGTTGATGTTATAGGATTCTCAGAGGCCACCATAATAGGCGCAATGCTTGGAGTACTTGTAACCAGACCAGTATATGGCCTATTAATAAGTAAACATTTTGGTGATTAGGTGGCGATTAGATGCCCAACGTGCAATAGGTCAAGCGATGAAATAAAGTTCATAGGGGAATTTTGTGAGGAGTGCATCGCAAATAGAATAAAGGATACTGTGCCAGATAAAGCCAAAATATATGTATGTAGATTTTGCAACAGAATAAAAAGCGGCGGAACATTTAGAAAGCTTGATAAGGATACATTAGCCGTTGCCTTAAAAAAAGATCTTGGAGCAAATGGATTTAGAGTTGATGTAATACATTACCACAACGGCGCGGCATCATTAGAATTTGAATGTGATTATGAGAATGCAAAAGTACATTTTACGAAACTTGTTGATATAAAAACAGTGATAGAAAACTGCATTGATTGCACGCGTATGAAATCTGGTTATTATGAAGCACTTGTACAACTAAGAGGGGATGGGTATCTTGTTGAGAGGATGGCAATAAAACTTACAAAATATGTTGAAGCTAATGGTGCATTTATATCAAAAACAGAAAAAGAGGGCACAGGAATAGATATGTACATTAGCAATAAGAAGCTTGTTTCCGCATTCTTTATGTTATATAGGCTTAAACCTAAGCGTTCATATACATTATATGGAATGAAACATGGAAAAGAACTCTATAGAAATATATATGCTCTCAGGTTATAGACCTATTGCTGCTGCTCAGTTATATAAACACATGAAACAGCATTATTTGATGGACAGGAGGACTGTGCGCTTACATTTATCAAATATGTGGCAGTACCCGTTATAGCTCCTAAGCTTCCGCTTATATTCATAGGAGTATACGCAGTTACAAAGCTCGGTCCAGCGCTCGTACTTACATTAAATACTATCTCATGTCCTACAGTATTTTTAAGATTCCCAACATAGATTGCATCAACATCTGGCGGTATTTGTATAACTACAACCTCCTTTGCAGGATAACCCTGCGCGCCAACTGATGTGGCAACGGAAGCAAGCTTGCTCGCAACCTGCTGCGACTCTGTCGTTGATAGAGTTGAATTGGCATTAGATATCTGTATAAATGCAAATACAACCACAGGTATTAGTATCATTAAGCCAAAGGAAAGTGTTATTAACAATTCAAGGCTTGATTGCCCCCTCTTATTTTTATTCAATATATCTACTCCCTATCCACATTGCTGAGCTTCTTTACAGTTATATAACGCTCCTTATCCTTTATTATATTTTTCTTAAGCACATCAAGCGCCTCATTTAATGTGCGCTCTAATATAAAATCAGTTACATGTGAGGATATCACGCGTCCATTCTGAAGACCTATTCTTATTTGGATATCATAAATTTTCTGTTTTATCTTACGTATATGGATATTTGCATATTCAACGCGATCGCCCTTCATATCCTCTATTTTTGATATGAATGATTTTATCTCTTCTAGTATCTCACTCTCATACTCTTTCATATTAGAATCTAAACCAGAGATGAATATGCGATTCTCTTCTATACGGCGCCTTGCTACCATATTATCAATTATATCAGTAGCACTAATTATTCCAACAGGCATACTTCTGTTGTTTGTTACTATTAAAGAGGATATATCCTGCTCTATAAGTTGCCGTACAGCATAAGATAGGCTTTTTTCTGAGGATACTACCTTTGGACTCTTTTCAGCTATATCTGCAACGAGTACATCATTCTGACTATAAGTGCGCATTTTCCTTTCTGGAAGCCTTTCGTTTATACTTGAATAATTCTTTATCAATTTGAAATATGTTAACATTCCATAAAGTTTTTCGTCCTTAACAACAATAACGCGATTTATTCTACTATTTTCCATAACAGCCTTTGCCTGCGCCAGTGTTGAATTACTATCTATTGCAATTATAGGAGAATTCATTATGTCCTTCACAAAAATATTATCAAGCATTCTTAAAGATAGCATTATTTTCAACATTGTTGATCTGTCAAAAACACCAACAATGCGCTTATTTAATATAAATGGTATTGCCTTAGTTCGTGTCTTCATGAACTGCATCAACACATTATTCATATTAGTTTTTGAGTCTATAGGACTTATGCGTTCCACATAACGTTCTATTGACTGGTTTTTTGAAGTGCTTAAAGCACCCCTTGCTCTATGTATACTTCTTGAATCTACAATGCCATAATAACTATTATTTTTATTGACTATAACAGCGGGGTATTTCTCTAACATTTGAAGCACCTTTTGTATTGGTGTTTTTATATCTACGGACTCTGTTTTAGTTATTAGTTTCATAGGTATCGATACATTCCATCTTTCTATTTGAGGCTCTTCCATAACATGCACCATTATATATTTATAAATCAGAAGCAAGATATAAATATAACCATTATGTTCTGGTGAATTTTAAATGAGATACAAGTTTTTACCACATACAGCCGATGTTAAATTTATTGCATATGGGAAAAATGAATCAGAACTCATTGAGAATGCTGCGCTTGCAATGTTTAGCACCATAACATATATAAAAAAAATAAAAGATAGTGAAAAAAAACATATAGTGAATAAAAGCTTTAGTGCAACAAGCATTGATGAATTGATATGGAAAATATTACAACACACGTTATCTTTTGCTGATTCTAAAAACCTTTTTTGCTACAATCTAAATGTTTTAAACTTATCCAAAAAAAGCAATTATAAAGCAACAGTTCAACTCTTTTTAATTGATAAATCTGAAATTTATGCCAATCGTGATGTTAAAGGAATTTCTAAATACAGTTTTATATTTAAACATAATAAAAAAAGATTAAGTATAACTGCTGTTCTTGATGTTTAGCACTATATTTGGAACACACGATTAACAATATATATAATAAAAATATGATAATGAAAATGTGGTAGTATTATGGCTCAAAATAAAACTATTGGGATAATAGGACTTGGGGATATGGGGGGAAATATAGCACAATCATTACATAATAAAGGTTATTCCCTTTTTGTATATGATAGAAACAGCGAAAAGTATAATGCGTTTAATCATCTTAATAATGTCCAGTTTTTTAATAGTATTGATGATTTATCATCAAAAATAAATGAATTGGAAACTAGAATCATATGGATGATGTTGCCAGCAGGAGCTGTAACAAATAGTATAGTGGAATCACTATCAAAAATATTGCGCAAGGAGACAATATTAATAGATGGATCTAATTCTGTTTATGATGAATCGAAAAAAAATGGAACATTAATGAAAACTAAGGGTTTGTTTTATCTTGATGTAGGTTGCGCTGGGGGACCTTCAGACCTTAAAAATGGTGTTGCGCTTATGGTCGGAGGTGATAAGATAGCATTTGAAATGGCAAAAGATGTATTCGCCACCGTATCTGGAAATGGGACATATGGTTATGTTGGGCCAAGTGGTGCTGGGCATGCCACAAAACTTGTACATAATATAGTATTCTACAGTATATTCCCAGCATATGCTGAGGGAGTAGCACTATTAAATAGTCTAAAGAACGAAAGCGAAATAGATATGAATGAGGCATTAAGATTGCTTTCAAAAAGTCCACCCATAACAATAGGTATTATGGATGCGATAGTTGAATTATTCAAAAATAATAAATTACCAGAAAACGCGCCAGAAATAAAAATATCTGAAATGGTAAAATCTGGATCAAAGAAAGCGGAGTTGTTGGGATTCAAAATGGGTGTAACAAACGCAATATTAAGCGCATATAATAGCATGCCGGATATGGCTAAACGCATATATATCGGAGCAAAAAAAATTATAACTGGGCATTAATTATTTTTCCCGTCTAATTTTTTTATAATACAGCCCAAATAGCTCACATGCTTTTCTATCAAGATTATGCATTCTTAATTTCATTTTTGTATTTTGTTCTAGCTTATACGTATTAGATTTATTTGGACCTATTAAATTGCCTGGAAAATTAATTGGTTTTAAATCAGACATTTATACGCCTTTTTAAACTGTATTTTATTACTTTATGCTAATATTATTATATGTTATTTGGAAAAAAAGATGCTCCAGAGACCTTAAAAATTTATGATCTGGATAATTTATTGGATAAACTTTTGGCGGAACGGCTAAAACAACTTGATAATAGCGGCACAAAAATAAGTATGGATGCCATCAGGTATATTAGTGAATTCAAAAAACATTGCGACTCTTTTGAAACACAAGATTTTGAACCAAATACAGATAACTTATACATGCCAAATATAAAAGCGATAAAATCGCAAAAATTTGCATATTCAAAAGCACTAAAAAATATATTAGAAATGCAAATAAATGAACACGGACAGAATTTATATGAAAAGCACCTTAACACTTTAGAATCTATAAGCATATTGAAAACTAAAATTCTTGAATTAAACGCATCATACAAGCAAATGCTATTTTCGTATGCAGCACATACCAAGGGGTTCAAAAAAAATTTGATCGGAATTGATAATTGCATACACATGCTGGATGCAGAGTTATCTAAAAACAAATACCACTATGATAAATATAACGCAATAAAATCTTTAATAGTAAAAATACGTGAGTTGAACGATAACTATAATGAAATTAATATGATTATCAATTCGAATAATGGCGGCAATGTTGTTCTTTTAAACAAAAATAGCTCATTAGAAAATGAACTTATCAAAAAAATAAATTCTGATACCTTAGATATCAATAAATTAAAACTTGCAGGTACAGAGATGAAAAAAACATTTCTTTCAAATTTCCAGCACATAGAAAAGCTTTCTAGAAAATTTGATTATATTGACCAGAGTAAACCTGGCCTTAATTATTATATTTCAAATCCCATAAAAAATATAGACAATGGCAGTTATAATGATTTTATTAGACTTATTTTATTGCTAAAAGAGGCGATATATTCTAAAAAAATTGAAGTACGAAATGTAGAGGATGTAGTTATGCAAATAGACGCATTAATAAAGCTTGATATCTTAAAAACGATTGATGAAATAAATGCAATTTCGTTAAATGAGTCTACCCTATTAAACAGATTAAATGCTAATGTAATAGAACTCAATGTAATAAAAAGCATGGAAAGAAAAATAGAGCTTGACAAAGATAATAAGATAAAGTTGCAAAAGTCGTTTGATGAAATAAATAAAAAGATGGCGGAATGTGCACTTGCAATTGAAAATGCATTTTTGGAGATATATAAAAAAAATATTAAAATAATTATAGATTAATGAAAACTCTCACCCATATACCTTGTTTGTTGTAAGCATTTATTAACCTATGATTATAAGGCTAATTTTTATATAATAAGCCAGGAGAGGGAATTGAACCCCCCTTCTCCGCTCTGCAGGCGGGCGCATAGCCAATCTGCCATCCTGGCATAAAATACATATTAATTGAAGCGTTTGTTATATATTTTTAATCATTAATTATGAATAAATTGCAAACAAATAACCCCCACTTCCATTTTTATGATTATTTACCTTATATATTTTGTGCCTTTTTGAATGGTATATTAATAAATACTTGATGTTTCCTATAATATTACTTAACTTGTTTAATAGAATATATATAGTGTATATTATGGCAAACGTAGACAAATTTGATGTTATTGTAGCAGGATCTGGGATGTCTGGAGCATTAGCTGCCAGCATAATAGCAAAGAATGGATTGAGCGTCGCTCTTCTTGATAGAAATAAACCAGAGGAAGTAGGAAAGAAAACCAATTGGGGATGGGTGTGCGGAGATGCAGTGGCAAAGAGCCATTTGGATTTCATAAAAAAGCACGTTAATGGAATAGACTTTGATTATCCAGAACTTGATAAGAAAGTTGATGGCGTTTACGCAATATCTCCAGATATGAAATCAAAATTTATGTTTGAAGGAGAAGGATACGTTCTAAATAGACCAATTTTTGAGAAAAAATTACTAGATAGAGCAATAAAGAACGGGGCCCACCACATGATGGAGTTTGAAGTAGAGGGACCTATAATAGAAAATAATTTTGTTGTTGGAATTTATGGAAAGGATAAGAGCTCATCGCATAGAGAGATACGTGCTAAAATAGTAATTGACGCACTAGGAATTGCGACAACGATAAGAAGAAAACTTCCAGATAATAATTTTGTAGACAGACATATACATATAGATGACATAGAGTCTACAGGTAGGTATATATATTCATTTGAGCCCGTAAAGGACGATGACATGTTCTATGACCCAAATAATGCACTCATTCATCTAAATCAGGAGCTTGCTCCTGGTGGCTATGGCTGGGTATTCCCAAAAAATGGAAATAAAATAAATGTAGGGCTTGGAGTCCAGAAAAGAAGCCTTGATATTAGAAACCAGAAGCTTAATAAAAAGGATACACTACACACATTAATGGATGCATATGTTAAATGGAATCCAGTCATAAAAAATCCTGTACTTGATAACCAATTCAATAATGGAAAGGGCTACTGGTCTGTTGCTGTTAGAAGGCAGATGGAAAGCTTAGTATTCAACGGTTATATGGGTGCAGGAGATAGCATGGCAATGCCAAATCCAATTAGTGCGGGAGGAATAGGCCCAGCGCTTGTTGCAGGAATACTCTCTGGAGAAAATGCCGTTAATGCAATATCAAAAAATGATGTAAGTATAAACGGATTGTGGGATTATAATTTGGCATTCAATGATGTATATGGAAAGAAAACAGCTGGTCTTGAAGTATTTAGAGTTTATTTACAGTCGCTAAACAATGAAGTAATCAATTATGGTATGAAAAACTTCTTTAGCGGCAAAGAGGCCGAACAATTAAGTTATGGACAGATACCTGAATTGAGCCTTGCTTCTAAATTTAAGATGGCTCTAAAGGGGGCGGCAAACATAAATGCATTCTCAGATTTGATATATGTAGTAAAGAAAATGAAAACATTAAATGGGATATATAATGATTACCCAAAAACCCCAGATACGTTTGACCATTGGAAAGAAACGGTCATAAAAGAAGTTGAGGAAGCAAAACATCGCTTCCAGCCAAATCCAGTATAAAGGATGATATTATGGAATATACAAAATTTGAAAAGGCAAGAATTATTGGAGCGCGTGCATTGCAATTGGCATATGGTGCACCACCACTCGTAAAAGTTCCAGAAAATACGATAAACCCAATAGAAATAGCTGAAATAGAATTTGATAAACAGATAATACCAATAACAATACTTAGAAATGAATGATTATTTTTTCCTTAAGTTTTTTATTGTGCCCAGTTTATCGCCGCCAAGCGTATATATGCTACCATCTTGATAGTTAAATATTCCGCTTCTTATTATTGGAGAGATTGGTAGTTTATCATCTAATATATTTGAGCCTATTATAAATGGGTTGAATGATGGAACGGCAATTAACTCTATATTTTTATTAAATTTTTTGTACTTTAAACGCGCGTTCTTCACTAATAGCTTTGAACGCATCCACACCTTATCGTTATATACAACATGCCCATTCTCTTTTATCGATATTGCCATATGATTATGTCCTATAAATATTGAATCTGAAAGCATCGACTCCTCACTTGGCCACTTATTGCCATGCAAAAATACGTTTTTTCCAAATATATATTCCATTTTCAATTTGACATTTAATATTTCACTCATATGCGAATCATGATTACCGCTTAAAAGTACAACATCGTATATGCTAAGTTCATTGAAAAACTTTTTTATTTGAAAGCGTTCATATCTTTCCGGATATAATATGCTATCTTTTATATCCCCAAGTATAATTATTTTATTTACATCAAACTCTGCTGACGTATCTAATATATCTGCAATCATTCTTTCTGTTATATTGTCAATTTTTAAACCCTTATTTTTCAGCCTTTGTTCTATACCAATATGTATATCTCCAATAACCAGTGCGCTTTTATTACCATTTGATACTATAGCAATAGGCTTTTGATATACAAAACGTATGCCTGCCATATTTCAATTATGTATATTAAGTTTATAAGTTATCTTATTTCATATACATTTAACGCAATCAAAAGTTATAGTTGTTTTATATGCCAAGCTTGTCACCATATATAGGAAGTATTTTTGGGATTAAAGTGCAGCTGCATTGGAGCTTTCTTTTATTAATTTTATTATCACTTGTTATATCGTTATATTCAACCCCCATATTGTACTTTTTTTTGCTTATTGTATTGCTATTTTTTTCAGTTTTTATTCATGAATTAGCACACTCAATCACAGCAAAACGCAATAAAATTACAATTAAAAAAATAGTGCTGTTGCCTATCGGAGGTGCATCAATTATTGATGATAATAATCTAAAGCCTGATGTGGAGTTTAGAATATCAATAGTTGGCCCATTAATGAGTATATTTATCGGATGCGTTTTTGGAGCACTTAGCGCAATCATAAATATTCCAATCATTGAGAGTATTCTTCAATTTTTGTTCCTTGTAAATATATTACTTGGTGTTTTCAATATACTACCTGGATTCCCATTAGATGGTGGCAGAGTGCTGCGCAGTTACCTACAAAAAAAGCGTGATGTTGTAAGCGCAACTAAACTTGCAGTTAAAATAAGCAATATTTTCATCATATTATTCATATTCGGAACGCTGATTTATGTTTTATTAATAAATGGCTACTCATTATTTTATAAAGAATTCATATTTTTATGGGATCTTTTTATAGGAGTATATTTGTATGGTGGAGCCAATGCAGAACTTTTTGGGGCGTACGTTAAAAAATATACAAAGGATATGACTGTAGGAAACGTAATGACAAAAAATTATTCACTTATAAATATAACAGACGGGATCAATGCACTCTATAGTGCATTATTTAAAGGTGAGAACCATATTCTTTTAATAAAAGATGATGATAGTTTCAGGGTAATGTCTAAGATTATAACTAAAAGCATTTTCATGTTAAAAGATCTCGATTTAAAAAAGGTGAGCGTTCCTATACCTAAAGTCCAATATAAACAAAAATTAAATGATGCATTACATATAATGGTTGATAACAATTCTGGGATTGCAGCGGTGATTAAAAATGGAGAGCTCTTTGGAGTATTGACCGAGCAGCATGCTGAAGCAGCTATCGCGCTGCACATATCAAAAAAGATAGGAACATTTAAAATTAAAGAAAATAGTTAGTAATTAAAGCTTTAATATACAATAGAATATAGGCGATTGGTGTATACGTGCAGTATATTGATAAAATAATTATACATAACTTTAAGTCATTTAAGCATGCAAACATTAAATTTAGCAAGGGTTTTACGTGCATTGCAGGCCCTAACGGTTCTGGAAAATCAAATATATGTGATGCCCTTTTATTTGCACTTGGGGAAACCTCATTAAAGAGAATGCGTGTAAATTCCGCAACGCATTTAATAAGCGATTTCGCCCCCAAAAATGATGAAGGGCTTAGAACATATGTCAAAATCTTCTTTTCAGGGGATACAGAACTTGAGGTATTAAGGGCAATACGCTCTGATAAAGTAATATACAAGGTTAATGGTAAACGCGTGAAGCGCCAGGATATGATTGGCACACTACGCGAAAACGGCTGTGATGTAAATTATACCAATACTATAACACAAGGGGAGATATCACAGCTTTTAGAATTGAATCCGAAAGAAAGGCGTGAATTAATAGACATAGCATCAGGCATAAAAGAATTTGACATCAAAAAAAGTGATGCCATAAAAGAGCTTGAAAAAGTTGAAAATAAGATTGCAAACGCACGTATATTATATAATGAGAGATATGGATTTCTTGAAGAGTTAAAAAAGGAAAAGGAACAAGCTGAACGATATATAAATTTGTCAAATACGGTAAAGTGCATAAATTATACACTGCTTAAGCTCCGTGAAGAGACATTAAGCAAAAATTATGAAAAGGCAGTATCAGATTACAAAATGAACGTTAATTTAAAAAAAGAGATTGAGGATAAACTTTCAGATATTGAAAAAAATATAAGCCATATATCCGTAGACAGAGACGTTTCAGTCAAAAAATTAAATGAGCGCTCAATAGATGCCAATGCCAACAATAGGGCGATAGAGCAGATCAATAAAAACATGGCAGTAATAGAATCTAAAATAAATAATTTTAAAGAAAATAGAATACGAATTTTAGAGGAAAAGTCTAAATTGGAAATTGAAAAAAAGACACTTGCAGAAAAAATTATAGAGAATAAAAAAAGGTTAATGGCGTTTGAGGAAGAACTTAAATCTTCGAAAATACCAGAGGACAATTTCAATGATATTGAGAATGACAATAATAAAATACCAGAGGAATATGAGCGCCTGCAAAAGGATATCGAATCAATAAAAATTGGAATAGATTCAATAGACAAGGATATAGCACAGATAAACTTTGATTTTAATGGGATTGCAAACCAAAGGCTAAATTATGTAAGTGAAATAGAGCATGTGAAAAATGAGCATAAAAATCTTATATCAAAGCGCGATGAACTTGAAATGTTAATAACGGATTTAGATAACAATAAATTAAAATTGCTCTCCGAACTCTCTTCAATAATTGAGAGTATTAAATATTCTGATGAAGAAAAAAACAATTTTATATCAAATTTGAATGAATTAAGACAGCAAATTGCCGCAGCCGGAATGAGCTCGGATAAATTGGACATTTATTTGAAAGAGCACTTTAAAAGTGGATTTTATGGTAGAGCTGCGGAGCTTTGCACATATGATAATAAATATGCATCGGCAATTGGTGCATCTGCTGGATCACGCTTGAACTTTTTTGTTGTTGATTCAATAGCAATAGCTGAAAAAGCAATATCTTATTTAAGAGAAAAATCCCTTGGCCGTGCAACATTTATACCATTAAAAGATGTAAAATTTAATAGTACAGAAGAGCGTAAAAATTTAAAGAGCCTATTATCATGTATAACATTTGAGGACAAATTCTCTTCCGCCTTTCAATTCATATTCTCAAATACATACATAATAGAGACCGTTGCGGACTCCAAAAAATACGGAATTGGAAATTATAGATATGTAACATTAAATGGAGAACTTGTAGAAACCTCAGGCATTGTTAGTGGTGGAAGTATAAAAGCGATTGTATCAATCAAAAAACTGCAGGAAGAAATTAAGAATATGAATGAGAAAATAAGTAATATAAATATAACTATAACAAATTTCAAAAGCAAGGAAGCGCAAATTAAAAATGCACTTGCTGAGATAGAATCAAAGAAAATAAAAGAGAGTATAGAATTAAACTACCTGAAGAAAAACATTGATAATTTCGAAGTGCAGATAAAAAAAATAAATGACACCATTGAAAAGGAAGATAAAAAAAGTGTGGAGTTAAAGCAGATTATTGAACGATTAAATAACGAGAAAAACAGCTTGCAAAACAAACTTGCAGTAGAAAAAGAAAAGAGTGATGAGATATATAATAAGCTTGTTAAGATAGCATCAACCACCAATAAAAAAAGAAGGAGCAAGGAGGAAATAGAACATATTGAAAAACTAAAACTTAAAATTGATGAACTTAAAGCCAACATTGCAGGAACAACAAAAGAAAATGAGCTTAGCACTGCAAGAATAGGCGTAATAGAAGCAGATATTAAAGAGCACGCATTAGAATTAAAAACAATAGATGCAAACGAATCATTAGTATCATCAGAAATGAGAAAATTAAGTGTTGAGCTAGAGGAACTAAAAGAGAAAATGAATACATATGACAAAGCTACCAAATCTATATATGCCGATATAACAGCATACGATAAAAGAATTGCAGATTATGCCTCTGAAAAAGGCAGAATATTGTCAAATGCAGATAAATTAAATAGAAACATAATGGAGAATGAAACACTAAAGGCTCAATTAGAGGTAAGGATCGGTGATATACGAGCCGAGCTTTCAACGTATGCAAATGTGGAAATAATAAAAGAAAAAAACGTCCAACAATTAGATATAGAGCTTGCAGAAGTACGTGGAGAGTTAGATGCGATAGGAGCAGTAAATTTAAAAGCACCTGAGATATTTGAACAAAAAAAAGTAGATGTTGAGGACGCACAAAAAAGATTAGATACTGTTGAAATGGAAAAAAGCTCTGTTATGGAAATGATAGAGCAGATAGAAACAAAGAAAGTAAGTATATTTAATGAAACATTTGATGCAGTAAATAAAAATTTCAAGGAATTATACAGCCATACCTTCCCAGATAAGGCAGAACTCATAATAGACAACCCAAAAGACATATTTAATTCTGGGCTTACAATACAAGTAAAATCAGATAAAAAGATAAAATCTGTTGAAAGATATTCTGGCGGAGAAAAGGCATTGGTCATGTTAATGTTAATATTTGGTATACAGATGAGAAGACCTATGGCGTTTTATATCTTTGATGAAATTGATGCAGCGTTAGATAAAGAGAATTCCAAAAAGTTATCAATGCTAATAAAGGAGCTTAGCAAAAACTCACAATTTATAGTAGTAAGCCATAACGACTCTATGATCGTTGGTTCGCAAACAAATCTTGGTGTAATGAAGCAAAACGGGGAATCCAAAGCTGTTGGCGTTATGTTCTCTGGTAATTGATGATTTGATGCATAAAGATACAAAAACCACTATCAAAAAAGTTAATAGCAATCGCAAGAAAAATATTATACCTACATGGCAATTATACGCGATGTTGATAGTATTTATGGCATTATATATATCGTTGCAGCGTAGCTCATTCTCAATCTTCTTTGGTGTAGGGGCGCTGTTTTTTATAATCCTCATAATAGTGTTAGACTTTGTGGAAAGCGGCAAAAATGTAGGGTACAAAAAAAGCATTATTGAAACATTTGCTGTCATAGCAGCCGTACTCATATTCTGGATTGTGCTTATAATCGTACTAAATACGACTACCCCACTAGATGTAGTGCCAAGCTGCAGCATGCTCCCAACACTACAGCGTGGGGATCTTATAGTATTACATAAAACAGAGTTAAACGGGATAAAGGCCCCTATAATAAATGTGAGCCAATCAGATTATTTGACTATGTTAAATAATATAGCAAACGAATCACTAGTCTGCCTTGCTTATAATCTAAGCAGCGGTTATTTTGGCGAGGCTTATAAAAACGGAGACTTAATTGGATTGTTTAAAATAGTAAACGGTTATCCACAGATAATTTCTAATTATCAGCAGAGCTCTAATCTTGTCAGGTATTCATGCGCAAAACGCGGTATAGTTAATCAAAATGGAAATGTTAGTTATATAGCATATACAAATGGCATAAACATAAACGGCATTGCAATTAATGGTGATAGAAACAATAGCATTATAGTATATCAGACAGTGCCAAATGATACATTTTACAAGCTTGGCGACACATATATTGTGCATAGAATATACGCAATAATAAATGCGTCAGGAGAATATTATGTTTTAACAAAGGGGGACAACAATCCGGAATTAGACATGCAGGATAATAATATACCAGCCTCAATCAATGACACATATGGCACAGTCATTGCCAGCATACCATATATTGGATATCTAAAATTATTGACAAGCGCAGATATATCAGAGCCACAAGGCTGCAATTCCACTATTCTGCATTAAACATAATATGCAAAAACCCAAACTAAACCATTATATATTTTTCCTATAGAAATATAGATTACATAGGCGTAGCATTATGCTATTCTTATAATTTCAGGCTGTTGATTTTATGGTAGATTTATCTGGTGATATACGTTTAGCTGTGGATAGCGGTGAGGTAGTCGTAGGTAGCCGTGACGTGCTTCGTACGATTAAAAAGAATACCTCAAAGCTTGTAATTACGGCAAAGAACATTGATGAAAAGAACGCGATGGAAATAAAGCACTTGGCTAATATATCAAATCTTAAGGTGTTAGATTTTGATGGTAGTTCAACCGAGCTAGGGTCCATATGTGGTAAACCTTTTTCAGTTTCTATTCTATCTGTTATAAATCAAGGCAATTCTAAGATTTTAGATATTGCAAATGCAAATAGTGAGGTTATTTAATGCCAAATGGAGAATTTGCTGCTAGAAAATTATTGAGACAACGAAAGAGACAGAGGCTACTTAAGAAATGGCTTAAACGAAGAAAGTTCAAACTTAAGGAAAAATATGATCCTGTTGGCCCAGTACCTAGAGCGAAAGGATTGGTTTTACAAAAGTTTATAGTAGAGCAAAAGCAGCCGCACTCAGGACAAATAAAGTGCATACGCGTACAACTGATAAAAAATAACAAAGTCGTTGGAGCCTTTGTACCTGGAGATGGCTCTATAAACTTTATAGATGAACACGATGAGGTAATAATAGAGGGTATGGGTGGCTCGCAAAGAGGTCAAATGGGATGCATACCTGGAATGAAATACAAAGCAGTAGCAGTTAACGGAGCGGATCTTGACCTTGTAAGAAGGGGCAAATTAGAGAAACCGAAAAGATAGGTGCATACAATGGCAGAACAAAATGATAATCAGATTACTCAGAGCGTTGATATTGAGGATGCTCAAAGAAAAAAGGCTGCACCTAAAAAGACCGTGGCAAAGGCTAATGATAATGGCATACTGTTATTTGAAAAATACAGCTATGACGTATCCGTAAGCGATCTTAGCCTTAGAAATTACATTAATTTAAAGCCGCTAGAATATCCTACCACAGCAAGAAAGGACAACAATAAGATGTTCTCAAAGGCAAAACTCAATATTATTGAGAGATTGGAGAACGCGATGATGCGTGGAGGGACGGGCGGAAAAATTGGTGGAAAAGTAATAAGGACAGAAGGAAGATTGCAGGGAAAGAAACTAAAGGTTATGCACCTTATAGAAAAGGCGTTTGAAAAAGTAAATAGAGAAACGGGAAACAATCCACTGCAGGTGTTTATAAAAGCTGTTGAAAACAGCGCACCTATTGAGGATACTACGCGCGTAAGATATGGAGGTATAATATCAAATGTCGCTGTTGATGTAAGCGCAAGCAGAAGGCTTGATATAGCATTAAGGAATATATCCATAGCAACCATAATTGGTGCGTTTGGAAATAAACGTAGTTTTGTTGACGTGCTTGCAAACGAGATAATACTTGCTTCTAAAAATGATATAAACAGCTATGCAATAAAAAGAAAGAATGAAATAGAACGCATGGCAAGAAGCGCAAAGTAGCTTACTTTATTTTTAACATTTATTATGGTGTAGCAGATGGGACGAAAAGAGTATATTGTTGAAGAAGTAACAAAGATTATGACTAATATTGAGAATATAAGAAACATAGGCATAATTGCGCATGTCCACCATGGAAAGACAACACTCACAGATTCACTTCTTGCAAAGGCCGGAATGATACCTAGATCATCTGCCGGAGATCTTTTATATACAAACTATGAGGCAGTTGAGAAGGATAGGAGAATGACTGTAAAATCCGCGTACATATCATTAGGATACAGCCAGAAAGGCAAAGATTATATTATAAATTTAATAGATACACCAGGGCACGTTGATTTCGGCGGCGACGTGACAAGAGCTATGCGAGCAGTAGATGGTGTTGTGCTCGTTGTAGACCCAGTAGAAGGCATTATGCCTCAAACAGAAACAGTATTAAGACAGGCTATGAAAGAAATGGCAAAACCGGTACTATTTGTTAATAAAGTTGATAGATTATTAAACGAGCTTAGATTGACGCCAGAGCAGACACAGCAGAGATTAGCAGAACTTATAAACAATATCAACAAATTGATAGAGGATTATGCGCCAGAACAATTTGCACAGAAATGGAAAGTGAGTGTTGAAAATGGGAGCGTATGTTTTGGCTCCGCTATGAAACGATGGGCGGTATCAATAGACATAATGAAAGAAAAGAAGGTATCATTCAAAGACGTTTTTGCGTATACTGCAGCTGGCAACGAAGCTAAATTAGAGGAGATTGCACCAGTTGAAGAAACAATTTTACCAATGATAGTAAAGCATCTGCCAAGCCCAAAGGAAGCGCAGCAATATAGAGTACCGCACATGTGGCATGGTGAATTAACAACAGGAGATGGAAAGGCCATGATGGAAACAGATGCTAGTGCAAAAACTAATATGGTGGTATTTAAAGTATTATACGACCCGCATAGTGGAGAGGTTGCCGTTTGTAGAGTATTCTCTGGCGTAGCAAAGAAGGGGCTTGAGATAAATGTTTCAGGAAGGCAGGCAAAGCAGCGTGTGCAGCAAGTTGGACTATATATGGGTCCTGATAAAGTAATAGTTGATCAGATACCAGCGGGCAACATTGCAGGGCTTATAGGGCTAAAGGATCCTATGGTTGGGGATACACTTAGTGAAAATGAAATAGAACCATTTGAACAGATAACACACTATTCAAAACCAGTAGTTACAAAGGCCATAGAACCAAAGGACCCAAAAGATACTACAAAACTAATTGAGGCATTAAGATTAATGCAAAAGGAAGACCCAACTATAACAGTTGAGATTAATCAGGAAACTGGTGAGCATTTACTAAGTGGTATGGGAGAATTACATCTTGAGATAAAAGAAACAAAATTAAAAGATGATTTTAAAATTCCTATAATAACAAGTGAACCTATAGTTGTGTATACTGAAACAATAGAGACACAGACAAAAGACATTGTAGGAAAATCACCAAACAAGCACTCACGTTTCACAATAAATATAGAGCCAGTTCCAGAAGGAATACAAAAAGCGATAGATGAGGGACATTTATCTGACGGGAAGCCTAAAGGACAATTTGCAATTGAAACATTTATAAAAGGAGGGTTAGATAGGCAAACAGCAAAGGGTGTTGTACAAATCTATGGAAAGAATCTTTTAGTGGATGCAACACACGGAGTCCAATATTTAAATGAGGTAATGGAGCTACTTATAGAAGGATTCAAAGAAGCATTAAAAGATGGTCCTCTTGCACGTGAAAAATGTTCTGGAATAATGGTTAGCATAACAGACGCTACAATACACGAGGATCCGGTACATAGAGGTCCTGCACAAATAATACCTGCAATAAGAAATGCCATATATGGAGCATTGTTAATAAATGGAATAGTGCTGCTTGAGCCAAAACAGAACTTTATGATAAACATACCGCAAGACACACTATCGAATGTCATATCATTCTTGCAGAATAGGCGCGGACAGATAACAAATGTAAATCAGGATAGAGAGCAAGTAAGCATAACTGCAAAGCTCCCAGTATCTGAGGTTATCAAAGGCTTTTCCAATGAACTAAGGAGCCTAACACAGGGAAGGGCGATATGGTATCCAGAATTTGCAGGATATGAGAAGATGCCAAAGGAGCTTCAGGCAAAAATAGTGCGCGAGATTAGAACAAGGAAAGGACAGCCACCAGAGCCTCCAAAACCTGAGCAATTCCTGGATTAAATTTTTTATTTTAATTTTTCATTTAGCGGAATTATATGGAAATATTTTTATATGTAGTCAATAGATATATATTACAATTTATTTCCTATTCTACTGGATGACGGAAACTGACGGTGTATTTTATGGCAAAATCTTTTGTAAAATTTGAAGTATCAGACGAAGTGGTTTCGAAGACATACGAAGCGGTGCAGCTTGCAAAGAACTCAGGAAGCATACGAAAGGGTGCAAATGAAGTAACAAAGAGCGTGGAGAGAGGTTTTGCCACATTTGTAGTTATTGCAGGAGATGTTGAGCCTGAAGAAATCGTAATGCATATTCCTTCATTATGTGAACAGAAAAAGATATCATTCTCATATGTACCAAGCAAATTAGATCTTGGTAAGGCAATAGGATTAAATGTGCCATGCACAGCAATTGCAATTGAGAAAAAAGGAAATGCTGAAAACTTAATAAAGGATATTATAGGCATGACAACAGGCGTTTCACAAAAAGAGCAAAAGGATGAAAAAGCATCAAAAGGAAAACAAAAAACTGAATGATTTTTATGGCAGATACAAATACCAATGTAAATAATATATTGCCAACATTTTCCGGCTACCTCGCAGAGATAGTCGAAGTTGACATGAAAAGAAAAACAGGCATATACGGAGAGATATATATCGTCAGCTGTAAAATTTTAGAGGGACGCGATGAGGGCAGAGTTATAAGAAAGACTATGATGGGCCCAATAAAGGTCGGAGATGTCGTTAGAGTTCTTGATACAAACAGAGAGGGCAGAGAGATTAGAGTTAAATAGTGATATTTTATGAAATGCTCATATTGCACAGATGATGTCAAGAAAGGCAGGGGCATCATGTTTGTTTATAATACAGGGATTGTAAAATATTACTGCTCAAGCAGATGCTACAAGAACGATGTCTCTTTGAAAAGAACATTTAATAAAAAAGAAAAACGCAATAGAAACCTACAGAAGAAGAGCTAATTTTATATTCTATTGTATAAATTTAAATTGACAGGCATTATTTGTCAAGGGTATTATAATTTATTTATAATCTTTTATTTAAATTTATAGTACATATTTAAAAAACAAAAAATAAATAAGAAAAGATGCATCTAAACAGATGCACATTAACTAAATCTTATTTTAATCAAATATCTCATCCATATCTATGCCTTGGCGCTCATTAATTTCTGTTATTGATTTCTTTATCCCATGCTCTGTATACTCGGGGAACTCCACTCCAGAAACAACAATCATTACACGTATGGCATCCTTTCTCATATCATCATCTATGCGTGCGCCCCATTTTAAAAGAGCATTGGGACTTATTCTTGATGATATATCCTGGAATATAGACTCGGCTTCACGCAGCGTTAAGCTTGGGCCGCCTATTATATTAACAAGCGCCTTCTTTGCTGTGGACATATCAACATCAAGTAGAGGGCTCTTTACAGCATTTTCCAACGCCACAGTTGCCCTGCCCGTACCATCTGTTGCATTAAGACCCTCTCCTGTTCCCATAACAGCATATCCAGATTCCTTTAGTACGGTTTTAAGATCAGCAAAATCTATATTGACAAGGCCTGGTTTTGTAACCATTTCCACAATACCTTTTGCAGAGCTTGCAAGTATCTCGTCTGAAACCCTAAATGCCATATTAAGAGGCATATCTGGGGCTACTGAAAGCAACTTATCATTATGTATGACTATAACTGTATCAGCCACTTTTTTAAGCTTTGCAAGACCATCTAGGGCGTTCTTCATTCTTGTTGGCCCTTCGCTTGAAAATGGAAGCGTCACAATCGCAACTGTTAAAGAATTAGCCTCCTTTGCCTGATGTAATATTGTTGATACGGATCCAGTGCCTGTGCCACCGCCAAGACCGCAGGTAACAAAAACAAGCTGTGCATCTCCTATTATATGCTTTATCTCATCCTTGCTTTCAGTTGCAGCCTCCTCTCCCATTTTCATATCACTGCCAGCGCCAAGACCTTTTGTTATTTTTTTACCAAGCAAAAGCTTTCTATCCGCTCGTGTTTTAACAAGATGTGGTGCATCAGTATTCATCGCTATTAATGTTGCACCTTCAACCTTTATTTCTGACAACCTATTTATCGTATTGCTGCCACTGCCACCCGTTCCTATAACATATATTTTAGGCTTCGCGCTCTCTATAAATCTAAGTATCTCCTCGTCATCAGGGCTTATACCCATGTTCGCATTTGAATCTGGCATTAAATCACAACTGGTCTAGTTATCATTATATTCTAAAAGGATAAAAAGATTTTGATTTTATTATTGTAATTATGGCAAAATCAGAATGTTTGCAACATACATTAATATTATTCTTTTATGTTTAACGTCTCTCCCACTTTTGGAGCATACGCCTCAAAGCCCTCCTCCTTTAGATGCTCTGCAAGATTTGTAGACGCGCGCTGATCACCGTGAACACATACTACTATATTAGGAGCACTTTTTCTAACATATTCATAAAGATCACTATTTCCCGCATGTGCAGATAGATCGTATATACTAACTGGCGTATCTATACGCACCTTCTTCTCATCTATATTTACATAACCATTATCTATAAGCAATCGACCATTAGTTCCTTCTACTTGATAACCAGTTATAAATATCTTTGATTCATCATTTAGCCTTGTTATATAATTAAGAACAGGGCCACCATTTAGCATACCTGCAGTAGTCAATATTATTCCAGGCTCA
>JAJZJI010000049.1 GCA_021828345.1 Microcaldota archaeon | reverse complement strand
ATTGCAATCCTTGTATTTTGAAAATAATTGTGGGGTTATTTTATTTACAGTCTCATCACGTGTCTGGGCAGAGAGAATAGATGCGACAACAAGTTCTATTGGAGAGTTAAAATTAAGATAGTATTTTGCGTTTGGATATAATTCAAATAATGATTTTACTATTGTATTTGATTTATCCAAATCTAATAGTTGCGCACACATATAATCAATATTTATTAAATATGAATGTTTATAAAATATTATATGTCAAATGATAAGCGTATATTTCTAAAAAAAATAATGACAAAGCTTAAATTGCATTATAAAAATAGTTTAAAGAGCTCTTTAAATTTTTCTAGCCCATGGCAGCTTTTAGTTGCAACCATTTTATCTGCACAAGCACAGGATAAACAGGTGAATAAAGCTACAGTTGAATTATTTAAAAAATATCCTGATATAAATGATTACTTAAATCTTAAACCTAATATGCTATTCAAATACATAAAACATATAGGATTATATAGAAATAAAGGAAACAACATAATAAAAGCATCGCATTATATACGTGATAATTTTAACTCAAAAATACCAAAAAACATAGATGAATTAGTGCAAATACCGGGAGTTGGGAGAAAGACCGCAAATGTTGTTTTATCTGGTGCGTATAATCTGCACCATGGCATTGCAATAGATACGCATTGCATAACAGTAGCAAATAGATTGGGCATTGCCAAAACCAAAAACCCAGAAAAAATAGAAAGAATATTAATTGATAATGTAGATATTAATAACAGAAAGTACGTATCAAACGCATTTATCGTTCTTGGTAGAGATACATGCACCGCAAGAAGAAAATACTGTAACAGATGTGTACTAAAGAATATTTGTCCTTCTTCAGATTATAAAAATAGGTAATATTATGATTGCATGCCTTTTCAGTGGTGGTAAGGATTCAACCTTAGCATTGCATCGGGTTTTTTCAAGTAATAGACGCGTTGATCTTTTAATAACAATGGGCTCAGAGAATGAATTTAGCTACATGTTCCACAAGCCCAATGTAGAATTCACACGCATGCAAGCTGAAGCTCTTGGCATAAAACAGGTATTTTCTTATACAAAAGGAGAAAAAGAACTTGAACTTTCGGATCTTAAACAGGTGCTATCGGAGAACGATATAGATACATTAATAACAGGGGCAACAGCAAGTATGTATCAGAAGGTTAGGATAGATAATATATGCAAGGATTTAGATATTGTCCATGAATCTCCGCTATGGTTAATTGATGGTTTATCCGAGTTAAACGAACTTGCAAAAGATTTTGATATAATAATAACACGCGTTGCAGCAGATGGATTAGATAATAGTTATCTTGGAAAACATATAGATGATGATTTAATAAAAAAATTGCAGATTTTGCGCGAGAAAAAAAGAATCAGCCTTACATTTGAGGGTGGTGAGGCGGAATCATTTGCACTTGACGGACCATTATTCAAAAAAGGCCTACGTATAAAAAAATCACATATTGATAATAGCAATGGCGTAGGTACATTAATAATTGATAGTATGGAATTTATTAATAAAGATTGATTGGACAAATTTATATTACTATTATTTGATAGATATCTGTGTTTTCATGAGCATATTATCAAAAAGAAGCATTCATGCTGAAAATCCCATATTAGAAGAGGATATAACGGCCGAAATGCTAAAAAAGAAGGGCCATAATGTAATAAAACTAAACCGTGGAGACCCTCCAATATATTTCAATACACCAGATTACATTATAGAGGCGTATATTGATGCGCTTAAGGAACACAAAACAAATTATACTGATGCAATAGGCGTAGCAGAACTAAGAAATGCGGTGGCAGAACGCTATAAACGCATGTATAAGATTAATGTCAACCCCAATAACATTATAACTACGGCAGGAGTATCTGAGGCGCTTGAATTTATCAATTATGGTCTAATAAATCCAGGAGATCATGCAATTATATTCAAACCCTATTATTCAGCATATATACCAAGGTTATTGCTTGCAGGTGGCATTCCTATATATGAGAATTATTATGAAAAAGAGAATTGGAATATAGATATAGAGCATTTAAATGCCTCAATAAAAAACCTAAAAAAGAGAGGCAAATTAAATCGCGTCAAGTATATGATAATAACAAACCCAAACAATCCAACGGGCACCGTTCTAAAAAAATCTGTATTAGAGGATATTGTAGATATCGCAAACGATAATAACATACTTTTGATAAGCGATGAAATATATGATGAGATATATTACAATAAGACAAAATTCACAAGTATAGGAGAGGTAGCAAAGGGCATTCCGCATGTTATATTAAATGGAGCCTCTAAAGACTTTGATGCAACCGGTTTTAGAATTGGATTTATCATCGTTCCAGAACAGGATAAAATTTCACGTGAATTTACCAACAAAATGGCAGATTTTGCGCGTGTTAGATTATGCGTAAATACACCCGCACAGTATGCAAGTGCAGCGGCCTTAAACAACAAAAAAGAGCACGATAAGGCGATAAAATACATGGTCCATGAGATAGAGGATCGTGTTAATTATGCAGTCTCAATTTTAAATGAGAATAAATACATAGAGACCGTTGAGCCTAATGGCGCCTTTTATATCTTTCCGAAAATAAAGCATAATGCATTAAAAATAAAGAATGATAAGGAGTTTGTGGATAGATTTTTGCGTGAGGAATATATACAGCTTACGCGTGGTTCTGGCTTTGGAAAGGCTGGCTATTTTAGAATTGTTTCTCTGCCACCGAAAGAGATATTAGATTATGCGCTCAATAAACTAAATGAATTTTGTATAAGAAATAAAAGTTAATTAAATATGGGCCCGTAGTCCACCGGTTAAGATGCTAGCCTTACACGCTAGAGAAAGGAGTTCGACTCTCCTCGGGCCCATCTTACTTATTATGATTTCGCTGTTTTAGAAGGCTTTATTAACCTTCTAATAAATTATAATATGGTTACATGGCAAGCACTACAAAAAAAGCGCCTTTATGCAAACGCAGTTTTGTTGAAGCATTAGGTACATTTATATTTGTATTTTTAGGAGCGGGATCCGCAATAGCTGCGGGTTATGCAGGGCTTGGAGGAGCAGCACTTCTTGCAATAGCATTCGCCAATGGCATTGGACTCGCACTTGCAATATCATTTGCGATGAATATATCTGGAGGACATATTAATCCAGCCGTTACAATAGCTGCACTTATAAATAGATTAATATCAGCAAAAGATGCGATCGTTTACATAATTGCGCAAGTAGTTGGTGCAACGCTAGCAGGAATACTGCTTGTTGCAATCTTCCCCGCATTATTTGGCGCTGCAGTGCATTATGGAGCTCCAACGCTTGGTTTTGGGGTTACTGTTATGACGGGCATTATACTTGAAGCAATAATGACCTTATTCCTTGTGCTTATGGTATTTGGTACTATAGTTGATCAGAGGGCACCAAAGATGGCAGGTTTTGGGGTTGGACTTATCGTAGTAATTGATGTTCTTGTAGGAGGTGCATTTACTGGAGCTGCAATGAATCCTGCAAGGGCAATAGGACCAATGCTCGCCTCTGGATTTTTTGCTAATTGGTATGTATATTGGATAGGTCCAATAATAGGAGCAATAATTGCCGCATTAATCTACAAGTATATCATAAAATAAATTTAACTAAATAATTAAAGTATTGAATGCTCAAAATTAAACACTATATAATACAATAATATATATTGCAAATTTGATAATTGCGCATTTACAAAGATGTTAGTATGAAACATAAAGAGGATGTAATTTTAATTGACAATATTGATGGAAATAACGTTAATATGGTTGATCCTGCCAAATTAAAATATAATGAAAAAATTTCAACTATTATATCAAAAACAAAAAATAATTCCATTTATAGCATAAGCCACAGCCAAGATTTTGACGGTGTTGCAAGTAGCGCCGTTATAATTAAAAGATTTAAAATAAAAAAAGATAACTTATTCTTTATAAATTATAATGCAAACGACGTAGATAGCGCATCAAAATATCTTAAAGGAAGAATTTCAAATGGAATTGTAATAGTAACAGACATATCAATGAATGATTATTTAGTGCCTAAATTTAAAAAGTTAATAAAAATAATAAAAGATTCTAAATCTAAAATAATATGGCTTGACCATCACCCATGGAGCGAATATGCTATAAAAGAACTATCCCCGTTATTTGATTTTGGTATAATAGGTGAGAATAGGCTTTATTGTGCAGCAGAAATTGCACATGTCATATTCTCTAAAAGCCTAAATAGCTCTTCTAAAGATCTTGCAGCTAGAGCGCACATAACAGATTTTAACATAAAAAAGAGTTATAGAAATGAACCCAACATATCCTTTGCTATAAATTATTTTAATTTTGATAGAAATTGCTTTATGGATAATTTAAGAAAAATAGCACAGGAGGCATCTAAAGATAATTATAAAGCAACAATAATAAAAAAAGCGGCAGATAATTACAATAAAGAATTTGATATTAATATGAATAGGGTTATAGATAGCATAATATTAAAAGAGTTAAACGGATATAAAGTCGCTTTTGGATTTGGAAGAAGCTTTAACTCAACGCAAATATGCGCCAATATATCAGATAATATAAAAGCGGATCTTATTGTATATCTAAAAACTGACACATATACAGGAACATTGCGAAGAAATTGTGAATCGATTAATTGCTCAACTATAGCAAACGCATTAAATGGTGGAGGACATGAATTTGCTGCAGGATTCCCCATTCCTAAAAAATATGATATACAATCAAAAAAAGGCATTGATGCAATGATAAATTACTTCTTAAAAAATACGCAAAATGTGATTAATTAAAGCATAGATTTTAATTTTTTAAAAACTTATCCTTATTATGGAGAATATTGATTCCATAATTAATTCTCATTATGGGATGATAACAAGTGCACAAGCAGCAGATATAGCAAGTGAAGACAGTAATTTGCTTATAAAGGAGCATATTGACGTTCAGGGTATAAATGAATTTCTAAAAATGCAGACTCATCAAAGCACTCTTCTAAAAGATTCTGAAAATAGTACTTATAATGTTATTATAGAGGATAAAATCTATAGAATATTTGAAGATTCTAATACATTAGAAGATAGTAAAAAAAAGAATATGCGAACAGTCGTATTGGGAAAAGAGGGTAATACTATAGCATTGAAATTATCAGAAAAATTTTCTAAAATAATAGATATTAATGGATTTGAACGTGGAGACATCATATCCGCAAGAAATGTTTTACTTGATTTAGTACATAATGAATTAATTGCAACGCCGACAACAGTACTAACACGTATATTCCCCTCAGACTCAGGCATAAAAAATTATGATGAGTTATGTGATGGAATGAAGAACATAGATATTATAGGGAATATAATAGAGATAGGACCGATAAGATATGTCAATAAGATAAATGGCAATGGCTTAATAGGCGTCTCCAGCTGCGTTATAAGTAATACATATAAAACATTTAACGTCTCATTATGGGGTAATGCAGCGCTTAAAACAGCAGTTATGAATGTTAATGATACTATAAAAATAGAATTCTGTTCCATAAAAAATAGAAATAATACATTAGAGATATATGCAAACGATCTCTCCAGAATACTTATAAACAAAAATTTATCTTCGCGATTAATTTAAATTGAACATACTATCGCTGTCCATATTTAGACATAAAGGAGAGATATTCTGACATTATACTAGATGGAGCTGAAGGTTTTGTATTATAAATTATAGTTTTTAACATATCCATATCGATCTTTGATTCCTCCCCACTCTTAAGCTCATTCTCCATCGCATTACCCTTTGCTTCTCTACATATATTTGTTATGTCAGCTGCAGTAAATCCTTTTGTTAATTTTGAGAGCTCTGAATAGTCTATATCGCTTATAGGAACATCCGTAAGATATTTCTTAAATAACTCTTCACGCTCTGGTGCGGATGGAGGCTTTATAAATATCAATCGATCGAATCTTCCTGAACGAAGTATTGCGGGATCTAATGAATTTGGTCTATTAGTAGCGGCGACTACTATTATACCACTGGTATCATTTATGCCATCCATTTCTAATAGAAGCTCTGTAGTCATCGCAACGGCCTCTTCAGATGCATTACTTCTTGAGGGTGCAATGGAATCGATCTCGTCTATAAATACAATAGATGGTTTATTCTCTTTTGCTTTCTCAAAAATACCTTTTAGGGTAGATGACCCACGCTCATAACCTATGGCAGCTATTTCAGCCCCACGTATCTCAAACATGGTTGCGCCTTTCATGGACTCATCATTGATTGTGGCACGCATAAGCATTGTTTTTCCATTTCCTGGCGGGCCGAATAGTAATATACCTTTTATAGACTTGACCTTATATTTAGCAATTAATTCTGGATGAAGAAGTGGTATTGATACAGCATTGAGCAATGCTTTTTTAACTTCGGATAATCCTATTACATCAGATAATTTTATAGAATCTTTTTGCGGCTCAGATTCACTCTCTCCGTGAACCGTGCGCTCAAATGCGATCTTGAATTCTTGATATTGATCTATCTGAGATAAGGAGGTAGAGGGTTTTGTGGTTGAGATCATATTCAAAAGATCCGCCTGGGTTATGTTAAGAACCTTATGTTTATTAACCGCATCTTGAGCCACCTCCCTTGCCGCATTTGCACAAAGTGCACGTATGTCAGCTCCAGAGAATCTCTCCGTTTTTTGTGCAAGCTCATTAACATCTATCTTATCAGATATTGGTAATTTTTTTAGATATAGCTGGAATATTTTCTTTCTACCCTCCATATTTGGCAATGGCATATAGATTGCTTTATCAAATCGTCCAGGACGCATAAGCGCCTTATCTAGAACATTAGGTAAATTTGTTGCACCTACAACAATTATTTTATCAGACGTATTAAATCCGTCAATTTCTGTTAATAATGTAGATAATGCCCCACGGCGCGTTGTATCTGTACTCTCCTCCCTACCCATTGCTATAGAATCAATCTCATCAAAAAATAATATACACGGCTGATTCTTCTTTGCTATTGTAAACACATTAGATATCATCTTCTCAGTATCTCCAGGAAACTTTGATATCATCTCTGACGTTTTAACATAATAAAATGCTCCATGTATCTCATTTGCAAGCGCGCGCATCATCATCGTTTTTCCAGTTCCTGGCGGGCCGAAAAATAAAATACCCTTTACTGGCTTTATATTATACGCCATAGATATACCGCGCTGCTCTATTGGACTTGTAACCGCCTCTTTTAATTCGATTTTAACATTATCATAATTTCCTATATCATTAAATGATTCATGTCTAGACTCCGCCTGCAGATCCTCAAAGGTTTCACCAAATTTCATTCTAATGTCCTGCTTGCGCACATCTAGAGCGCGTGCAACATTGATGCCATTAGATTCGAGTATATATATCAGTATTGGAGCTATTGCAATGCTTATTAAGAGATATATTGTTGTGTTTGCGCTATAATTAAAGACGTATGATATTATCAGATAACTTATTGGATAACATATTGCCAAAATGCTAGCTTCCGTACCTTTATGGCGCGATCTGCTGCTTGCTATATACTCATCAATAAACAGTATTATCGCAATTAATGCTGCAAGCTCTATTAAATAAGGTATAGGATTTAAAGAGAAGGAGTCAATGCTTAAACCTATGGCTGCTGGAACTGATGATAAAACGGATGTACTTCCAAAATTCAAAAGACTTTGATCGAACTTTGTACCAAAACTTAGCACCGAAATATTTGATATCACATTTGCAGTTGACTGTGTTGTTGTAACATTTCTTAGACCAACAATTGATTTACCAGTAGAATTTCCTATTGCTATACTAAGATTTAGTAGAGCCATGGCTGGTGCAATAGGCGTTATATACTTAAAGATTGAACTTCCAGAACTAGATTGATTATTAACAGTATTTGAAACAGCGCTCTTTGGTACATTTGAATTATAATACTGCGTAAGCAAAGCATGCTGGCTGCTGGCATTAGTTACTATATAACCTGTATTTTGGATACCCGTTAGAGATGAAAAAACAACAATACCTAGCACTAATACCACGGCCATTATAATAGCTCGTTTTCTACCTATTATCAAAACACCAAATGTGAATGCTGGTATTGTTAGTAGATAACCAAGATTTGAAAATGATAGTGCAAGAACAATAAATGAGAAGAGCATCGTTCTATAGTGCATATATCCAAATACGAGAGCTAATGAAATTATAAAAAGAAAGAGCCATGCGATAGCTGCCATCTGATATACAAGTACTGGAAATACGAATATCATAAGAAATATTAGCCCCAAAAAGGGATGATATATTGTTGCTGCAAAAAGCGCAAGGAGTATTAGAATCACATATATGAGCGGATAATATGGAAATCCCACAACTATTGCAAGAAATGCAACTACAACAAGAAGC
>JAJZJI010000048.1 GCA_021828345.1 Microcaldota archaeon | reverse complement strand
TTATATAAACAGTTATAAAATTCCTGAGAGATCCAGACCAGTTCCTACTTATGATACGCAATATTTTGAAATATTTAAGCATGACTCAAAGAAAATTGAGTTTATTATACAACCTGGCAGAGATACCTTGAAAACACCTTCTGCAGAAGCTGAAGGTTATTCAGTACTTGGAAATGTGCAGACAAATACAGGATACTGGATCCAATTTGGTGTAAAGTATAACACAAATTTTCAAGATAAACAATTTAAAAATGACTTACTTGTAGAAGTTTTTAAAGTTAAAGGGCATGATTTAGGCACTGCAGTATATTCTCTTAAAGAGCCTATCAAATTAACTGATGAGTTAAAATTTGCGATGGAAATAACTAAACCCGGCCAAGCGCTTCTCCATGTCAAGGATGAAAGAACTAAAAATACATTAAACGTCCATGTTTTTGACTCAGGCTTAAAATATTTTATAGGCTCTAAAGATCCTCGTGCAAATCTAGCTACACCAACAAGTATCCTTAGTGAAGAATATATAACAGCCAAAAAACCAGGACAATTAGCAGAGGCACCACCTCTTTACATAGCATCTTCAAACAGATTTTCATTAAAAGATTTCCAGGAAGTGTCACGTTTTTTTGATAAGGAACAGACTCATGTATGGGTATATCCTATAGGGAATAATCTGAAACTGTCCTCAACTTGGTCAACATGGCATATCCGCGGACATAAGGAGTTCGAAAATAAGTTTGTAACAACAATAAAAAATTAAAAAGATCAATTAAAGGTACTTTTGTACTTTTAGTACTTTTACTTATAGCTTAATAAAAAAATTATGCTATAAACTAATGAAAATAGCACTTTGCTAGCCGTATGTATTTGACTACTAACTAATTTTAATGCATATACGGATTAAACCATCGCACATAAACTATAAATATCACAATAAATACTAATTAAATATCGTATTAAACAATATAAATTATGGTTGAAAATATGGCAGAACAAATAAAACAGGGTAATAAGCAGAACATAATAAGTAGCATTAAAAACTTGTTTAGAGGAGACCATGAGGAGATGGAGATAACAATACCAAAGCAGAAGCATAAAGACTTAGGCAACATTGATTTTGAAGCAATTGAAAATTTACAAGGATTCAATAAACTTGTTGATTTAAGAGATGATTTTGTAACTCCAGTGAAAGTTAGCATAGCAGAATGCGATGGGCACTACACTATAACTAGAGACATCCACTTGCCTATCTTAAAAGATAATATAGGTGTGATGTATATTGGATCGCAAGGCTGGAAAACTATCTCAGAAGAAAAAAATTACAAATTAGGAGATTATCTCTTTATCTCAAATGATGCTAAGATTATGGGCCACGTGGAAAAGGAAAAAATAGGTCAGGAATGGCTGCTTATTGATAATAAAATAGAGATAGTGCTAAAATATAGTACAAACTATGAGCTTACTACTACACTAATTAATAATAAAGTAGAGACGACAGATAAAATTATGAAGGAGCCAATATACAAAGTATTATCTCCAGGCCTCTATATTTCTAGGTTGTATAATTACCCTGAGCGCCAGCACCAGACAGTCGGCATTAAGATAGAAGAAGATTTCAAATTCACTAACAAAAATGGTGATGTAATAAAGGGAAATGCTGGCGATTGGCTAGTAAGCAGCAAGAATCTTTATAGCGAATACACTTTTGTAGTTAATCCTGAGGACTTCACATCAAGATATATAATCGCAGAGAAGTAAAAATAGTCAAATAAATAAGTGATTGAAATGAGAGAGATATATGTTAAACAAAGGTATAAAATAATGCATGATAGGAAGTTTAATCAGTATGATGATGGTGCAGACCATTCATTTGATTCAATAGTAAATATCTTTGCAGAATTAAAATTAAGTAATGTATTCGATTGCCATAGTGATGAAGAAGCACTAGATAAATTTTTAAGAACAACAAGCATGTCATATAAGCAGTTAGAGGATTATCTTATTAAAAGACCTAAAGAAAAACTCATAAAATTTCTAAAAACAAAATATGTATCTGATGAACGGTTAAACAATTACCTTATTAGAAAATCAGAAGAAGGGAAATACACTTATTGAGTCTAGGATAATGTTTTGTATAACTAGTTTTTGTATAACTAATATATCGTTTTATTTGAAATTAAAAAAAGAGATGATATAAAATGAAAAATATAGGAGAAGATCCAATAGATAATTTTGCAATTAAATTGTCACACATATTTAATTGCAATAGGACTGAAGCACTGATGAAATTTATAAGAACAACTGGTGTCTCATATCAGCAGTTAAATGATTTCCTTATTAAAAAGTCAAAGGATGAGAATAAACCTAGTGCTCATAAGGATTCTAAAATTTCAATAGTCTGGGGACCTTAAGATTAAATAAGCAAGTTCTAATAATATTTTAGAAATACTAAATTGTTATTAGAATATTTTATTTTTAATAAAATCTACTAAAAAAGAAACAATATTTTATTCTTTGATGAAACTTTTATTAGCATATTTTGCCAGGGCGTGTTCTTAATTCTATGATTTCAATTACTGAGGCTTTTTTGGGTGGAGGAAAGGCTTCACAAGGGCTAAATACAGCAAATAAAAACCAATCCCAAACCCTAATATATCCATCAGGAGTATCCAAAAATTCACTATCATTTACATTACCTAATAAATCTACTCTTTCAACCTATTTAAACCTTGCGGTTACATCTGGCAGCCATGGCTTAACGCTCGGGACTGAGACAGCAGGCGAGTGGTATGCTTTCGGTGCAGATTGACAGTTGCCTTTATCATTATTTTTACGCATATAGCTTGAAGGTTACTTATAAAAAATTATATGTTAAAATTAATACTAGATCTTATTTTACCGTGTTTTTACAGTAAATAATGTGCATATATAAAAATCTAATAATATTTTAGAAATACTAAATTATTATTAGAATATATAATTTATAGAAGGCATTAGTATTTATTTGTTTTTGCCTGTTTATTGATTCCGTATATATGAAACGGGTATTGTAATACTTTTTGTATTTAGTAAATATACTGCTTTGATTTACAAATTTCATAGATATGAAACGAAAAATAGATCTTACAAATAGACTTATTCCATTTTTATGGAATTACGCAGCTTCTGGTTAATTAATCTTTATTATTTAAAAAAAGAGTATATTTTTTAATACTTTTCCTCGAGAGCACATTTTTGTTCCATTGACATGGCATAAGACCTTGAAAAACACATATACAATGCTGAATTTTAATTAAAAATAAAAAAACCATATTTATGGAACAGCCTGAAAATATTCAGAGTTTTAAGATTAGATCTTAAAATTAACTATATCAATAGGATATTTTATATCTATTGAATAAAAATAATTCAAAATAAAGCAAAATTTGAGTTTATCCAATATTATTTTAGAAATACTAATAATTATTTAGAATAAATAAATTTATTTGCTTGACAAATTAATAAAAGATGGTTCTAAGTTCCCATATAAATATGTTTATAGGTACAATATTCAATATATATTTCCAATTCTTTAAACTGATCAAATGCAAGTGTCTACAGAATTGATTTTGAGATTATAGTAATATATTGTATAAAAGATATGTAAAGTGCTTAATATAATGCACAATATATGACTTTGCTTCGAATAAAATACATCCGATTTACATATCGTACTTTTTATTTATATTTAATTTACAGATCCAAATGTAACACTTGGCATTATACTATTTGGAGGATATGTTCTAAGCCTAGCCCAATAAGATTCAGCAACTGCATTTGCGCCCATCTGCAAAGTAGCTATATTAAAAGAACTAAGCAACTCATTTGTACTATTCTCTTGTATGTAATTAAAAGAATCGAAAGATTTAGTTGCAGCATCCCCTACCCCGTATATATTCCATCCAGTTGGATGTATAGCATTTACTGGTTGTGGCGAACCTGCATTTACTTGATAATACCATACAGGAGTAGTATTGGCGCCAAGTAATCCTGATTCCCAAAAAGTTCCAGGAGAACCTGTAAGAATCATTGCACCGACATCAGAACCACCAACATTACTTACATTTCTAATTAAATGTTGTATAGATTCAAAAACTAATGGCTGCGAATAAGCTAATGAAGTGTATTTGTATGCTTCACAGGAATCCGAACCACCTGTAAATGAAAGTCTATTGTTAACTTTAACTTCACCAGTATAAGTACTTCCACAGATATTCGTTCCACTCCATCCTGATGGACTAGTAATGCCTGCAAAATTCCAATAGTTTGTAAATACTTTTGCACCATCATCATATTCTGCATAATTACCAAGTCCATAAAATGTTAAAAACCCTGTAGCAGTGCCTTTATGACCATTACCTGATAAATCCTGAAAAGTATCATTAAGAGGCCAATAACCTATAAGAGATTGACCTGCAATAGGACTTCCTCCAACTCCTTGTGAATATATTTGATTAACCTGATTTGATGAAAGATCTGAACTATATAACTGTACATCTGCTATAGAACCATTAAAGAAATCTGTTGTGCTATTATTGTCTGCACCAATTACAAAATTAAATTTTATAGACTTAGGTGGATTATATCCATTACATAATGGAAAATGACCTGATGCATATTTAACACCATTTATATAAATGAAACTGTTGCTTGTCGAAGTTGAATTATTATAAATTGCAACTACATTGTACCACGTATTTGTTGTTGGATTAAAAGATGAACCAGTGTTTATATTACCACATCCTGCAAATCCAAATAAAATACTAGGTTGTGTAGAAGAGTACCAATCACTATAAGCCAATCCATAAATTCCATTATAAGGGCTTGGATTAGCCTCAATCCCTTCTCCAGCTATTTCCATTTGATTTCCAGTAAAAGAGTTATGAAACCCGGCAAAATTAATCCATGCAGATTCAGTAAATGTTTTTGTAGAAGTAGGTATCAGAATTGTGTTAGTATTAATTGCAGAAATTCCTGCTAAATTAGCAACTTGTTTTCCCTGCGACAGTTGTGGTGCTTCGCCAATGCCTGTTGTGCCACTGCTTGAAAGCAAGTTGTTTGAACCTGCAAACCCAAGATAAATCATCATAGAATTTGATGCTTGAATTGAATTTGGAAGATTCACCCATGTGATAAGTTTTCCTGAGTCATTATTCTCAATCCATGCAGGGATTATTGCTCCAGATTGCGTAAAGAACTCAAAATTTGCAAAATTGCTATTATAAGTAAGATATGATGAGAAACTGCTTTCTGTAATATTAATCATTTGCTGGAAAGGTGCAGATGTAGCCACACTTTGGGAATTAGTTATAGTTATAGGAACATAATAGAGAATATTTGAAGGAGTTGTATCAGTAACTTCCTGCGTAATACTGTTTTCTGTCTCTGATGAATAGTATGATGAATCATTTACATATATGCAGTAATATGCTGTTGATGCTGGCGTGATTGCTGGAAATGAAATTGAATTTGATGATGTTGTTTCTGTTTGCACAAGAGATGACAAAGACGTGCAAGGCAATGTTGTAGAAGAATAAAGCTTTGCAATGTACGGTGCAGTGCCGCCTGTCCATGACGATGAAAATGTTACAGACTGGCCTGTTACAAGTGCTGTTGAAGATGCTGAGATTGATGGCGCAGAGAGTGCAGGATTGACTGTAACAAGATCAAGTGGTGATGAAACAACATTCGGAGGTGTTGATGAATCTATTACATTTGCAGAGTAATATGTATTTGATGTCGGTGCAACTGATAATGAATCTGAAAGTGATGATGATACTATTCCAGTATGGCTTGAAAGAAGAGACATTGATCCTGCTGATGCGCCTGAAAGCCAGTTTGCAGTAAACGGAGAAACACCGCCAAGCCATGAGACTGTCAATGTTATTGATTTGCCTGTATCTATTGAAGGAGATGAAGGATTTAAACTTGAAAATGTAAGCTGTGTTGGAGATGATTGCATCGCAGATATTGCTGCCTCTGATTCTACTTTTGCTGTTATTTTTGCAATCTTTGCATACTGATACTCAGATGATGGATATCCCTGAAGATTGTACCTTATCCACAATGTTCCTGAGAAAACAGCGCCTATTGGATTGTCTTTGAAAAGGTTTCCGTTGCTGGTATAACATTCAAGGCCTGAGACAGTTACGCTGCTGCCTGATGTAAGCACTGTTAAGTTGCTCGATGTATTGAATCCTGAATTTACATTAACATTGGGGTATCCCTGAGATGTTGATGATGCTGCACATGCAAATGAGACATTGTATAATGTCTCGCCGCTGTCCTGCTTGAAGTTGAAAAGTAAGAGATTAGGACCGTTTGCATTTGCAGTCATGACAGGATTGCTGCATAAGTAGCCAGGAGTTGCAAGGCATGACGAGCCTATGAATGTGCCAGTGTTGAAGACTCCGAGGAAGTCGAGTGCTGCGAGGATGACTGCGATGATAAGTATTGCCCAGCCATATGTCATCAGGTATTCCATTGCGCTCTGCGCTTTTGACTTTACTTTTTTTTGTTTTTCTATTAGCTGTTTCATAGAATCTATTTAAATATTTACAATAGAATATAGAATTTTAATAATCATATCCTACATTTTTATTTAAGATTTTTTCAATCGGTTTAAGATATTAAATTATCAAACTTATATTATAATAAGTTTAGTAAATTATATATTTTATGCTTTAAACCATGCAACACTTTACAAGCCTAGTTTATTATACAAATTAACTTATTGTTTCCTAAAATATATATATTAAATAATTATTCAATATCACTTATGTCTTGCAGAAGCAACTAATTTAAAATACACGAATGCGCTTACTGTTTGTAGAATACCACCAATAATTAATGGTGAAGAAAGACTAAGTTCCATTAAGTAACCTGACAGCCCTGACGTTGTCTGTGAAAACCTTGATCCCATTCCTTGCATCGTAGTTGCAGTGCCATAATCTTCATTATTTACATTTTTTATATTTGTTACTGCTCTAGACGGCATCCCAATGCCAGCAACAAATGTTCTTATAATTAATAATGCAGCTGCAATCCCAAGTTCAGGTATAAATGCAATTAATACGATAGATGCGCCCTGGAATATTCTTGTATATGTTGCAAGCTTTAAAATATACCTATTACTTTTGTATTTTATTTTTGAAGCAGAATATGACGCAATTGATGTAGCAAGATAAGATATAGAAAATATTAGTCCAATAGTAAATGATGATGCATCATATTTCAGCGCAAGCCATAATGGCAATAAAGGTATCACTATTCCCATGCCTGCGCCATTGATGATATTGGGTAATAAAATACGCAATGAATATGTAGTACTCCCTCTTTTCATAAATTTCGTATGTTTTTTCGGTCTATCTACTTCCTGAACGAAAAACAAAGAGATTAATGAGATCAAGATAAAAATAAAGGAAAGGAAGTAGAGAATTTTAAATGCATTTACATCGCCTATAGTTAATGAAATTATATTTTGAAGTGAAAGAAGTAATCCACCGAAAATTGCGAAGAAAGAAGCAACTAAATTTATCTTTGAAATTTTATTTATTCTTGCCCTTTGACTTCTCCAATTACTCGCTATTAATGCTGTTGATCCTGGGGACATTGCGCCTCGTGCGCCACCTGCAGTACCACTTACACCACATAAAACTGCTGCAGCTAAAATAACTGATAAGGTAGTAGATAACGAAAGCAGTAATAGCCCGACTAATGGTAATAACTCTGCAATAATAAGTATTTTTTTATAGCCTATCCTGTCACCTAAATTACCAAGCCCAAGTACTACAAATGCATTTATTAAAATAATTGCAAAATAAAAAATGCCTATTATCTCTATCTTATAACCAAGTGATTTAAGATATAAAGGCAAAGATAGAGTAACAAAAATTAAGGCGAGGCTTCTCATTGCACGTGAAATTAGCAGATATTTAAATGAGCTATCTATATTTTGTACTGATTGCATAAAACCATAAAAGTATTATTTACAATATATTTATCTTTATTGCAATAAATAACATATTATAATAAGTCTAATAAATATAGGGATTGTTATTACAAAATAGAATTTTATTTTAGTGGTTTTGTGGATAAAGTTTCTTGGATTTATTCAATAATCCCTATTTCAGCAGTTTCAAATGGGCTCGGCATTTTAATTCCATTATATATTTTGCATTTCAATGGAAATGTTTTCGATATAGGACTTGCAATAACTCTTTTTAATTTGGTTCTAATCCCTTCTTCAATTTTCTGGGGATATCTGACTAATAAAGTCAAAAAGCTGAAAACATTTATATTATTATCACTGCTATTTTCATTTCCTCTATTTATTATTCTCTATTTTCTAACAAAATTCCCTTCATTTATGCTCCTGAATAGAATAGAAATTATTGAACTCACTTATGTGCTCTTTGCATTCATTGCAACTGCATCATCGCCGTCAATAAATATACTTGTAACAAAACAAAGAAAAAATATAAATCTGCCA
>JAJZJI010000047.1 GCA_021828345.1 Microcaldota archaeon | reverse complement strand
AACACCAAATTCAGGATATACATTTATGGGATGGACATGCTCTGGTGTGGGTTGTTATTCAGGAACCTCATCATCTAATACAATAACAATGAATGCAAATATTGTAGAGACTGCAAACTTTGCAAATACAATTACAATATACTCACTAACGACAAATGCATTGCCATTAAATGGTGGAAGTGTATCTCCAGCGTCTGGCAATTATGACGCGGGCAATACTGTAATAATTTCAGAAACACCAAATTCAGGATATACATTTATGGGATGGACATGCTCTGGTGTGGGTTGTTATTCAGGAACCTCATCATCTAATACAATAACAATGAATGCAAATATTGTAGAGACCGCAAATTTCGGCATTGGGTTAAGTCAGTATAATGCACCATTTGTATGTGCTACAAATCAAACTTATCTGTATAGTATAAACCCTACTGACTCTTTTGCGGTGACACCGGAATATAATAATCTTCCAATGCTTGATTATCTTGGCGGTACGTATCCGCACATGTCTAACCAAACATCGCTTTCACAAATCAATATTTACAACAATTCTATATATAATAACGGATATATCTATCTACTGTCGACATATAATAGTAATTATACTGGAGAAAAGAATTTCAATTATTCAATATCTATAATTAATACATCATCATTTTATGTTGTAAGCCGAATAATACTTAATAATAATACTTTAGCAACAAAAACTTTATCCTCATCATACTCACCAATTTCAACATCCTTATCCCTAGATAGTTCTGGCAATTTATACATTAATATTAATGGAAATAATGATACGCACTTTGTAGTAATTGTAAATAGTTCAATAATTAATAATGTCCTTCAAAATTACAATAATAATTATGTAATAAAACCTAAGGTAATAAATCTTTCTAAATATGTAAATACCCAGTCACGATTAGGCCTTGGATTTGGCAGTATGTTGAATTTTATGGCATTTGGGAATTATGGATATTTATACGATCCAAATTTTGGTGGATTCCTATCAAATGGTAATTTTACAATATTTAATTTAAGTAATTTTAACACAATTAAAGTGGTATCGATGCCACATAACATTACAAATTCATACAGTAATGTCAATAATATGCTTTCAAGTGGAAATTATATTTATGTTGCAACACAGAATCTAACAATACAATCGTCTGATATTACTGCTCTTAATATAACTAATTGGAAAATATCAAATATCAAAATTGGGAATTTCACAAGTTCTAATACTGAAGGCATTGCACTATCTTCAAATAACTCTTATGTCTATGCATTGAGCAGTAATGGCATAGTTTATGAAATTGCAACAGTAAATAATATAGTAATTAAAACTCTTAATGCAAGTTATGGTGGTTATAATCCAAGTATTACAAATGTCCAGAATAATATGTTAGTTAGTTCGAATGGCACGCTATTGTATTTAAACCATCCTACTTACTGGTCTGGACAGAATATAGGCGGAATTACTTATTATATAATTGCACAGAACTTTAATCTTCAAACGGGTAATTATCAAATAATTAATACTACCTATTTATACCCCTATATATTTGGCGGTTCTATCAGTCAAGCGTGTGCTTCAAAAAGGAATAATTATAATATATACGCTATATCAAGCGGTTATTATAATGGTTATGGTCAAGGTGGAAGGACTATAAATGTTTTAGGAACGCTTTATAATCAACCCAAAGGTATTATACAATTACCTATCAATGATTCAGCAAGCGCGATACAAATACACAATAATACGCTTATAATAGCTGGCGGAAGTTATCATAATTATTCGAGTACAAATATAGCTGTTACGGCAAACGGATTCGTAGCTACAACAAATGTATTTAACGGAATAGTCAAGAACATCACTTGGTATATTGAGAATGCTATACTATTTCCAAGCCCAACAGATCCATTAAGTGCATCAACTCCAGTACATATGGCAATACCCCCACCATTGAATTTAGCATATTCAGATTCCACATATTTCTCACTCCCTAATGCACAATTATTTGGTTCTGCTGCGCAGGTATGTCCAATCGGCGGTAACTATAATTTAGGATCAGGATCACAAATAAATGGTTCCGGTACCTCTTTAGGTACCGTTAATTTAGGATGTTATTTAACTGGTATGACAAATGTCGCAGTGCTTGCACAAGAAAATCAAAATGTCTATAGTGCAACAAGTCCTTGGTCATGCGGTGCTTCGGATGTGATGAATTTAGTAAGTCCACGAAGCTCGTATATACAGGGAATGGTTAAAAAGGGAGGTGTGATATATGTTATATCGATGCAAGAAGGTTCAAAACTCATTGGAATAGATTCGTTACCAAGAAGCGAGTATTATGTTATATTCGGTCCATCACGTTCTGGCACACCAAGCGGTCAAGCTATAGCCAATTACTATTTTGGGTCATTCAATAACACTAATTACGTATCAAGAATAGCTAAATACTCATTATCAAGAGATAGCGGTTATTATAATTTGGTAGATACAAGTTCATTTACGCCAGTATCTAATTGTTCTGCGCCTACACTTCCTTCAGCATATACATTTAATGATACATCATTTATTTCTGCAACAAATGCAAATAATGTAACTATTTCTGGACCCGCTGTCACATCATCAAAGATACCTTATATATATATGTTTAATTACACACATAACGGCGGCCTTGCGGTATTTAATAATCAAACAAATTTAATTAGTTATATAAAATTACCGGATTTTAACATTTCCGATTATTACGGTACTAATATGGTTGATCCTTATTTAGTATTATCAAATGGTAGTAAATATCTGTTTGTATTATATACTTCAGGAAATATACCAAATACCTGCAGAATTGTTGTACTATCTACAATCAATAATAATATTATAGCAAATCAAGTAACGGATGGTTTCTGTGGCAATGCGGTTATTACTCCAGATAATCAGTTTATATATACTGATGGCTCGTATGCGGATAGAGGGAGTTCAATGTATAGTGTCCAAGCGTTAATTCATAATTCTACATATTCAGTTATATCTGGGATGCAGAACGGCGCAAGCAGTGTTATAACTAATTTGCCGCTTATACATTCACAACAATTAAAATATAATTATAATTATATAGAGGATACATTATACAATAATCTTGCAATATACACAAATCCAACAAATGAATCCGTTTCAAATACTATAACTCCATATAATGGTACAAATACTACATCAACAACCACAACTACAACAACATCAACTACAACTACAACAACTATTGCAGCTACAACTACAATCCCACCTGCTGGGAATATAACGGTTACGGGTCCAACATCCTGCCCTCCTGGTACGGTTGCATCAGGAATTGAGGATGCGGTTTCAACATTTATAGGTGTAGGATCCGGGGGATCAGCTGTTGCATATGGATCTGGATACTTTAGTTATAGTGTTGTAGGAACAGCTGATGGATCTGCATTTAGCGGTGTTACCTCTCTATCTCCAAATCCTATAACTCCTTTAGCTACTGGTTCTAATGTCATTTTGAATGTTTCAACATCCAATCAAACATCAAATATCTCTAAATCATTCAACGGAACAAATTCATCCTCATTAAATAAATCATTAAACAAACTTACTACGGAACTATCACAACTAAAAATCAATAATGTGGTCGGTACTCTTAGTGTGCCATCGAATGGAACAGCATACGTTTATCCAAGCACTCTTCCAATAAGTCAGTCCTCCTACGCAAGCGAGGATACTTTAGTCGCGCAGCCATATTTCTGCGGTAATTATAATGGGATACCACAATACTGTGAGGGTAGTGGTGGATTTGAAGGATGGGGAAATTGTGGTGGAAATGGTTGCAGTGTTATAGGTAGTCTTTCGGTATGTGCACCTGGTGGTAATACCCCCCAAAATAACTGTACTGGGTATAATTTCCCAGGATACCCTGTATTACCATTTGTAAGTTCACAAGCGACTACGTGTGTAATTTCAGTAATATCACCAACTGCTCCAAATACTACAATATCCGGATCAAATATATTTAATCCTGCATTCCCTGTAGGCTATCCATGTTTTATGATGAATACCTATACCCAATCAAATACTGGAGCAATGAGTGGGAGTATAAGTTCTAGTACTGGTTTAACGGGAACTAATAATAGTGTAGGATATAATGCAAATTTGCAGAAATATTTTGTTGATCAATATGCAGGTGGTAGCCCACAAGCAACTCTTAACGAATTCTTTAATAGTTATAGCGATGGGGCTGTGGCGCAAGCGTGCTCTGGAATTGATGAGATTGGTGTAGGTTTGGATGCTCCGCCTGGCGGGTGTATGACAGTAACGTTAAGCACCACCGGCGATTCATCTACTGTGTCATTTAGTTGTCCAGGAAATAATAATGGTGTCACATCATTTTGCCCTCCATCATATAATGTAAATTTGAATGCTGAATGTTATTCTCCATTAACAAATAATGTAACCGCATCAACAAATACAACCTGTCCAATAGGTACTAGAAAGATTTCAACATATATGCAGATCGGTCCATATTCATCTGATATTAATAACAATGGCTTTAATGTTGCAGGGTTTTATCAGTTCTATCAAGCTCCAACAACATACTATCCCGGTCCACCATCACAGGATAATGGGAATTATTCTTCGACACAATCTATGGTTGATTATGGTGCAAATCTAGGTATGGGATTGCAGCAACCATCTGCAGGCAGCGGTCCAACTGGTATAATGTATCTTCCATATAAACAGGTTTCAAATAACGGTATAATATCAAGTGTAGCATACTATCCTACTGGTGAGACAAATGCAACATGTACTCTATCACCACCATCGCCATGTGGGTGGGAATCTGTAAATGGCAAAAAGAGCGGCAGTACTGTTTCAAGTGGTCCTGGGAATATTGGAATAATAAATGTTGAGTGCACTGCAATAGGAACGGGATCATCATCAATAAAACAGATAAATGGCTATGTTCCAATAAAAATAAAAAATAATCTAAATAAACCTATTAAAGGTCCACTCCAATATCCAATGGTAATCGACAGTGCTTCATATGGAAATAATATAAATAAAAATTGGAGTAATGTTGAATTTACCTTAAACAACACCGCTGAGAGTATAAATGTAACTCCAATATATTCGTGGGTAGAAAGCAATGCATCAAATTCATCAACACATACTATTGTAATTTTGAATTTATCGCATGGTATCGCGGCAAATTCAAACGTATCTGTTTATATGAACTTTATGACTTATAATGTTATGATAAATACAAGTAGTTATACTGGCGAAGCACCTCAACTATCACCAATTTATGGCGAGTATGATAATGGTAAAAAAGTATTCTATTACTATAATAACTTTAAAAATACAACTGATTTATCTGGCACGTCTTATACCTATCCATTTACATATGCCAATGCAATATCTAGTGATGGTCTTACAATAAATTATGATGGTTATGCAAATTATGTATATGCTAGTCCTATAATAACTCCAAGCAATAATGTCACTGTAGATGTATCTGCGAATATGCCAGCACCTACATCAACCCAGTTCGATGAAGTAGGAATCACTCCATATTCAAGTCCTATGTCATTGTATGATAATAGTTATTATGCAAATGCAGGGTGGGTTACTTCTAGTAGATTAGGTTCAAGTAATGCATATCCATTATTCTCAAATATATCCACTCTGTATACGGTAAACACAACTACACTTGCGCCATTAGGTCAGAATGTGTATAGTGTTGGATTTTCAAATATAAACGCAACAAATGGAACAATGTACTTTAGTTATGATTATGGATTGCAAACGCAGATGCGCAAGTATGATTATCAGTATAGGGCAGGTCAAGCGATAGGCATGTTTAACAATCAAACTGGTAGTGTATTACATGTTAATTGGGTTGATATGCGGGCGTTCATACCTCCTAAAAGCATAACTTCATCAATTGGACCAATAAATACTCCTACATAAAATCGATTTATCTGATTATTTAATTAAATAATCGTATACCCTATAAAGAGTAATTTTTTGATTTAAAGACGATATATATAAAAAGCTTTCAATTTCTATATTATAATAGACGTGTTTATTTTGATTAACGATACAGAAATTAAAAAATTCAAAAGTCACATGCGCGTTCAGTCAGCAATAGAGTACTTGACAACTTATGGTTGGGTTCTACTTGCGGTAATTCTTGCGTTAACTCTATTGTATATTTTTACTCTATCACAAGCAACATATCCTCCAGGATCCTGTTCATTTTCAATTGGATTTTACTGTAAAGATATTGTTATTGGAACTAACTCCATAACGCAGCAGACAAAGGCAGGTATATTGCTTGTGAATCAGCAGCCTTATGGTATGTTAAATCCTGCTATATATACATCCATAAATGGTCAGAATTCAACACTGCAAAAATGTAATCCACAATATGCAGCGCCAGGTGGCAGTATTATCTGCGTCATAAATGTGCCAAAGAATTTTACAATAGGTCAACTAGTTGCCGGCGGTTTATATATGGAGGCAAATTATTGTGGTCTATCATCAAATCCTGGGAACATAAGTACGTGTTCTAGTACTCCTGTCCAAATATATACAGGAACATTTAATACACATACATCAGTATTTCAAGGAAGTAATGAATTTTTAATAACTATAAAACCAGATAGTCCTACATGGCCTGTAGGTTCACCTGGGGACGCTGTTTATGCAACAGTATATTTCTATGGGGTTCCACTCGCTGGTGCTACCGTTCAGTTTACAACGCCGTCAACTAATGTATACATAAATCCATCATACGCAACGACTGTTTTTGGAACTGGTATCGCAACGACATATTCATATGGAACTAAAAAAGGTACAGCAACAATTACCGGAATATTTGGGCCTGTAAGTAATAGTACACAGATAACATTCTATAATTCAACAAATACTGGTACTACAATTCCAACAACATCATCAACAACAACATCTACCTCTACTTCAACATCTACTACTACAAGTACATCAACGACTTCCACTTCAACAAGTACTTCTACCTCAACAAGTACATCAACGACGTCTACAAGTACCTCCACCTCAACTTCTACAAGTACCTCGACCACTACTACATCTTCAACTACTACTACAACCACAACAACTATCGCAGCGACAACTACAATTCCACCCGCTGGAAATGTAACAGTTACAGGTCCAACATCTTGTCCTCCAGGTACGGTTGCTTCAGGAATTGAGGATGCGGTTTCAACATTTATTGGTGTAGGGTCTGGTGGATCAGCTGTTGCGTATGGATCTGGATACTTTAGTTATAGCGTTGTGGGAACGTCTGATGGAAGCGCCTTTAGTGGTGTTACATCATTATCTCCAAGTCCAATAACCCCTCTTACTACAGGTTCTAATGTCATTTTGAATGTTTCAACATCCAATCAAACATCAAATATCTCTAAATCATTCAATGGAACAAATTCATCATCATTAAATAAATCATTAAACAAACTTACTACGGAACTATCACAATTAAAAATCAATAATGTGGTTGGTACTCTTAGTGTGCCATCGAATGGAACCGCATATGCATATCCGAGCACTCTTCCAATAAGTCAGTCCTCCTACGCAAGCGAGGATACTTTAGTCTCACAGCCATATTTCTGCGGTAATTCTAATGGAGTACCTAAGTACTGTCAAGGTGGTGGTGGCTTTGCTGGCGAAGGTGGCGAATCTCCAACAGGAACAATTAACTATGGATTTAATGTATGTGCACCAGGCGGTAATACCCCTCAAAATAACTGTACTGGGTTTACTTTCCCTGGATATCCTGTAGCACCATTTGTAAGTTCACAAGCGACCACCTGTGTGATTTCAGTAATATCACCAACAGCTCCAAATACTACAGTATCAGGGTCAAATATATTTAATCCTGCATCTCCTGTAGGCTATCCATGTTTTATGATGAATACCAATACACAATCAAATACTGGAGCAATGGATGGGAGCATAAGTTCTAGTACTGGTTTAACAGGAACTAATAATAGTGTAGGATATAATGCAAATTTGCAAAAATATTTTGTTGATCAATATGTAGGTGGTAGTCCACAAGCAACTCTTAATTATTTCTTTAGTAGTTATAGCGATGGGGCTACAGCAAGCGCATGTTCTGGAATTGATGAGATTGGTGTAGGTTTGGATGCTCCACCCAGCGGGTGCATGACAGTAATATTAAGCACCACTGGAGATTCATCTACTGTGACATTTAGTTGCCCAGGAAATAATAATGGTGTTACGTCATTCTGTCCACCCTCATATAATGTAAATTTGAATGCTGAATGTTACTCTCCATTAACAAATAATGTAACTGCATCAACAAATACGACCTGTTCAATTGGTACTAGAAAGATTTCAACATATATGCAGATTGGTCCATATTCATCTGATGTTAATAACAATGGCTTTAATGTTGCGGGATTCTATCAGTTCTACCAGGCTCCGACGACATACTGGCCTGGACCACCATCACAGGATAATGGGAATTATTCGTCGACACAATCTATGATTGATTATGGTGCATATTTGGGTATGGGATTGCAGCAACCATCTGCAGGTAGCGGCCCAACAGGTATAATGTATCTTCCATATAAACAGGTTTCAAATAACGGTATAATATCAAGTGTAGCATACTATC
>JAJZJI010000046.1 GCA_021828345.1 Microcaldota archaeon | reverse complement strand
TAAAATGAAAATAAAATAAATCAGCATTTTTTATATATTAGTGTGTAGAAGCCATTACATAAAGCTTTAAATAACTAATATATCAGATATATAATGGGTTGGCGAATAGTTCCTAGATTGAGTTTGGATTTTGGTTGCGAGATTTTTCTTGGAACGTATATCTAACTTTTTATTAACTACCATGAAATGGTTTGAATGATATTTTATTTCAGAAGCAATGTTTCGATTATCGATTCAATGGTGTTTTGAGAATTTATAATTATATGTTTATGGGTGTAAAAATGAGTCTTGATATGGATGTATATAAGAATTTTATGAAAGGAACTACGACCGTTGGCATGATTTGCAGCGACGGAGTCGTAATAGGTGCAGATTCTAAGGCTACAATGGGAACATTTATTTCTACAATAGAGGCGCAGAAAATAATAAAGATTGACAATAATTTAGGCATGACCATAGCTGGTTCTGTGGGGGATGCAAATGAACTCGCGCGAATAATAAAGGCCCAAAATGAGATATATAAGATGAATGAGGGGCATCCAATGTCCCCAAAATCTGCTACATCATTATTATCTGTAATAATGCAGCAAAATAAGATGATGCCATTTTATGTGCAGCTTATTGTTGGTGGTATTGATAGCAACGGTACGCAATTATATTCAATTGATCCGATAGGTGGTTATACTGCAGAGAGTAAATTTACAGCAACGGGTAGTGGTACCGAGAGTGCTATTGGATACATAGAGGATGTTTACAAGTCCGGTATAAATACGAAAGAGGGTATAAAGATAGCTGCAAAGGCATTGTCAATAGCGATGAGAAGGGACTCTGCAACTGGAGGGTCAAGAAACATTGTTGTAATATCTAAGAATGGATATATGGAATACGGAGAGAAGGATATAGAGAAGGTATTTGCAAGCAAATAATTGCTGCAAATACTATTTAGGCATTTTTTGAATTAGCAAATCTACTGTTTTTGATTGTTTAACATTATAATAAGAGAATATCAGATGTTTTTATGGATGAGAATAACGAGATACCAACGATAAAAGAGGACATATTTGCAAAAATAAAATCGATGATACCTGAAGAGGCTGGGTATGTAAAATCCGAATTTGAGGGTCCAGACATAGTAATATATGTCAAGAATTCTGCGTTTCTTTATGAAAACGAGAATATGATAAGAAATATAGCTATAGCTATAAAAAAGAAAATAATACTACGAAGTGATAGTGCATCATTGATGAATCCTGAAGAGGCATTGAAACTAATAAATGAGATCGTGCCTAAGGAAGCCGTTGTAAATAATGTAAAATTTGTGCCCGAATTTAATGAGGTATATATAGAATCGCTTAAACCTGGGCTTGTAATAGGTAAAAGTGGTAGTACATTAAAAGCAATAGCAATAAAGACAGGATGGTTGGCAAAGACGCAGCGCACTCCAACGATGTCTAGTGATACAATAACTGGAGTGAGAAAACTTTTATTTAATGAGAGCGCATTTAGGAAAAAGTTCTTAACTACTGTGGGTAAAAAGATAAATGCGCCGATACTAAAGAGCGAGTGGCTAAAGGTAACAGCACTCGGAGGATTTAGAGAGGTAGGACGAAGCAGTCTATTGTTAGAGACTCCACACTCAAAGGTAATGATTGATTGCGGTATAAGTCCAGAGCCGGCCATAAAAGGAATAAATGCAAATGATAATAGTGATGTTAATAAGGCATTTCCTTATCTTGACAGTGCCAATATATCAATAAATGAGCTTGACGCTGTAATATTAACGCATGCTCATATGGATCACGCTGGGTTTGTTCCATATTTATATAAATTCGGATATACTGGTCCCGTATACTGCACCCCACCAACTCGTGATTTAACAGCGCTTTTATTAAATGATTATATACGACTTGTACAAAAGAGCGGTGGCGCGCCATTATACGAGGAGAAGGATATAAAGAAGATGCTTTTACATATGGTCACGCGCGATTACGGAGAGGTCACAAATATAACTGACGAGATAAAATTAACCTATCATAATGCTGGGCATATTCTTGGTAGTGCAACGTTGCATCTACATATAGGAGAGGGCATGTATAATATTGTGCATACAGGAGATATGAAATATGGTTTTACTAGGTTATATGATCCTGCTAAAACAAAATATCCACGCATAGATTCATTGTTTATAGAGAGTACATATGGTTATCAAAAGACTGCAATGCCCTCAAATAGGCATGAATCAGAGCGCAATTTAATGGAGATGATAAAACGCACAATAGATGGAAAAGGCAAGGTGCTTATACCTCTATTCGCGGTGGGCCGTGCACAGGAGTTGCAGTTAGTACTTGAAAATTATATGACTATGGTGAAAAGCTATGATTTTGATGTACCAGTATTTCTTGACGGTATGATATTAGAATCTAGCGCAATACATACAGCATATCCAGAATATCTAAAGGAGAGTTTGAAAAATAGAATATTAAATAATAGGTCTCCGTTCGAAAGTGAGATATTTGAAGTTGTAAAAGGCGAGCGTGATGTTGTTTATGAAGGAGGTCCTGCGATAATACTTGCAAGCGGAGGTATGATGAATGGCGGTTCCAGTGTCGAGTATTTCAAAAGGCTTGCAGATGATCCTAAAAATACGCTTATATTCACAGGGTATCAGAGCGCGGGATCGTTAGGTAGACGCATACAAAATGGCATAAATGAGGTACCGCTTCCTAATGAGGATGGTAAGATTGTGCCATTTAAGGTAAATATGAATGTAGCAACCGCGGAAGGTTTTTCAGGTCATAGTGATAGGAGGCAGCTGATAAACTTTATGCAGGATTTACGTCCAAGACCAAAGAATATATTTACGATGCACGGAGAGGAGCATAGTTGCGAGGAACTTGCGCGCGCTGCGGAGCGCATGTTGCATATAGATGCACGCGCACCAAGAAACTTAGATTCTACGCGTTTGAAGTAGTATGTTGTATATTTTATTTTTACTATTTTTTGACATTTAATAACAACAAGTATTTTATAGATGTGATGATTTTATAAAATGATTCATATGGAGAGCTTTAGGATACCTTCGGATGTTTTTAAGCCTATAAACTATAAAATAAAAATAACAACAGATATGGAAAAATTTGTATTTAACGGTGAGGAGACAATATCACTTGAGCTGTTAAAACCCACTAATAAAATAAGGTTGAAGATAAAAGAGTTGAAGATACTATCCGCTCAGATAATTTATAATGGTAAATCTATTAAGCCTAAAATAGAATTAAAACCAGATGCAGAGGATCTGATACTTCTATTGGATGGAGAAATAAGCGGAAATGTGGTTGTAAAAATAGATTATTCCGGAATTAATAATGACGGTATGTATGGGTTTTATAGAAGTTCTTATGATAATAAAGGAAAAAAAGAATATATGTTATCATCCCAGTTTGAAAATTCGGATGCCCGTGCTGCGTTCCCTTCATTTGACGAGCCAATATTTAAGTCTACATTTAACATAACACTTGTTGTAGATAGGCAATATGATGCAATATCAAATATGCCAATACTAAAAGTTGAGTATCTGAAAAATGGCATGAAGATGGTGACATTTAAGCAGAGCTTAAAAATGTCAACGTATCTTCTTTATTTGGGTGTTGGCAAATTTGAATATAATACTGGAATGTATAAAGGTAAACCTATACGTATTGTTACAATTCCAGGAAAACGCGCATATACAAATATTGCGTTAGAATACGCAAAAAAGTTTTTGGCATTTTATGAAAATTATTTTGGTATAAAATATCAGATGCCAAAGCTTGATTTGATTGCTGTGCCAGATTTTTCTGCCGGTGCTATGGAAAATTGGGGTGCAATAACATTTAGAGAGGTATCCATACTTGGAAATAATAAATCTGATATGGCATCAAGGCATCGCATAGCAGAGGTAATAGCACACGAACTTGTGCATCAATGGTTTGGAGATTTGGTAACAATGAAATGGTGGGATGATATATGGCTTAATGAGAGCTTTGCAGAATTTATGAGCTCAAAATCAATAGATAAACACTACCCAGAATTTATGTACGGAAAGACTGAATATGTAAAAAATACGCTTACTGCAATGGCGGAAGATCATCTTAAAAGGACGCGGGCAATATATGCCGATGTAAAATCTGTGGAAGATATAAGCGCAGCATTTGGTGGCATAATATATCAAAAAGGGGCAAGTATACTACGTATGTTAGAAGACTTTATAGGATCTAAAGTTTTTAGAAATGGGCTGCAAGCATACCTTAAGAAATATAGTTATAGTAATGCATCACGAAGTGATCTTTGGGATGCACTCGACGACGCTGCAAAAAGAGAAGGCATGAATATTAAAATATCCAAGATTGTAAATGACTGGATAGTAAAAGAAGGCTATCCCATAGTTGAAATAAAACATGACGGCAATTATATTACTTTAAGGCAAAAAAGATTCTTTTTATCAAAAAGCTTTAAAAATGCAAATTTATGGTCAATACCTATAAAATATGTAACAAGTAGCGGCGCAGTAAAAACTATGGTAATGGATAAAGCAGAACATAAAATAGCTATAGGGAAAGAGGCGTGGATTAAATTAAATTATGGTCAATATGGCTATTATAGGTCTTTTTATAGCAACGATATGCTTATGCAAATTATCAATGCAATAAAATCAAAAAAGCTTCGAACTTCAGAATCAATAGACATTATAAGCAATTTATTTATATATTTGAGAAGCGGCAGGCTGCAAATAGATGATTTTACTAAAGCTGCAAATGAGCTCTTTGGATTTAATGTGCAAACGGATCTGTTGATAATATCCTATATGCGTTGGTTAAATTCTATGGTAAAAAAAGAGAAGCTATCAACTCCAAATGTTAAAATGCTGAATACAAAAATATCTAAAAATTTAAGCAGGGTTGGATGGCATACAAAAAAGACTGATAATATGCTAGACATTTCCTTGAGATCAAGCATGTTATTTTATCTTAGTATGTTAGAATACAAACCTGTTGTGCTTAGACTTAATGAGATGTTTAAAAAATATAAAAAGGATGAGAGTAAAATGGATGCCAATCTACGCAGTATAATATATGCCAATGCTGCATTTAGGGGCGGCGCGCAAGTTTATAATGTACTTTTGGATAAATATAAAGCGATAAATCTGCCCGCCATAAAATTACAGGCGCTATCCAGCATGGGCATGTTTTGTGATAGAATGCTTGCAAAGAAATCTTTAGCACTTACACTTTCTGCTCAAGTAAGAAAGCAGGATTCGCATTATATAGTGGCAACAATGTCATCGAATCCTTATACTAAGGATTTGCTTGTTAATTTTGTGGAGCAAAATTGGAAACGATTAATGTTAATGTATGAGCCAGGAACGCTGATGCTCCCATTTTATGTTAAAGTATTGGCCACCCAAAATAATGAATATATATTATCTAGCATAAAGAAATTTTTTTCAAACAAATCAAATATACGTAATGACATGAAAATGGCATATGACCAAGTAATCGAAATCATCAATATTAATATAGATTTTATAAAAAAGAATAATATATCGTGAAATGAAATAAACATGTTGTGAAAAAATGTATCTTATATATCTTTTTTATGCATATTTATTTTTGATGGTTTTAACCTCATTCTTTTTAGTTATGCTAAATTTTGTAAAGCAAAAAAATGAGAATTACAAAAAAGGTAAATATTCTCCAAAAGTGCTCGTTATATTGCCATGTAAAGGATATGATTTGGAATTGGAGAATGGCATACGCTCCTTATTGTCACAAGATTATAAAAATTATGACCTAATATCTGTTGTTGCTTCGAAAAATGATGCCGCATTAACGTCCATTAAAAAATTAGGGTTAAAATATATTCTGAGCGATAATAAAAGATTTGCGCGCGCAAGCGGAAAGGTGCGCTCACTTGCAACGGCATTTTTGGCGTATAGAGAAGCATATGATGTTTTTGTTGTTGTGGACTCAGATACGATCTGTGCCAAAAATTGGCTCAGTTCATTGATAAGTCCCCTATATGATAAAAATATTGGGATTGTGACAACATTCCCATTGTTTATCCCCACAAAAAAGACTGGATTTTGGGCATATGTAAAGACTGTTTGGGGTTTTGTGGGTTTGGGACTTATGGAGAATAAAAAAACTCGCTTTGCATGGGGTGGCAGCATGGCATTTAGGAGTTCATTTATAGATGATTTGGCGTTAGAACGTTTTGGTAGGGCGCTTTCTGACGATATAGCCCTTACTAGGATAGCAAAGGAGCGCAATCTTGATATTGCATATATACGTTATGGCTTAGTCAGAATACCATCAAATGATGGCGTGCGCAAATTTATGGAATGGTCAAATAGGCAGACTGCATTGATGGTTCTTGGAAATAAAAAGATATTAAATTATGGTATATACTTTTATGCAATGAACATAATATTATTGGTGTCATCAATTATTATTGGTACATTTTATAATGCCTTGATATTTTTGTTGCTACTGCCTTTTGCGATAGGTATAATAAAATCATATAAACGCTCGAAAATTTTAGATTTGCGTATAGCAATAGCCTCATTGATTATAAATTTTATATATATATTAAATCTTTTAAATGCAAGAAGTGCAAAAACTATAACCTGGCGAGGCAGAACATATAAATTGGAGCAGAATTAAATAAAAAAGCATGTGTTTACGTATTACATATTGCAGCATACATTATGCTAGTGAAATAGGAAGCTATTTAATATTTTCTTTTTAATATATCTATATTAGTCGCGTATCTATGTTTTCTTTTATGGTGAGCCATTGGTTTCAAGCTATACTCTTGTCCCGGAACATTCGCTTCTTAGTGAGAGCGATGCAAAGAAAGTAGCAAAGAAATTTAAAATACCTATGGAAAAATTCCCAAAAATACCTGCAAGTGATCCACAAGCACAGAAGCTAAAAGCGGTGCCAGGGCAGCTCATATCTATAAAAAGAGACGACGGAAATGGGGAGTATGTTTATTATAGATACGTAATAAAAGGATAAGACTACCCCTTTATAATTAAGGTTGGTTTAATGAGCGGTCACGAAATTTTAGAGTCTTATATATCCACAGTATCTATGGTTCAACAGCAAATAGAGAGCTATAATCGTTTTATACATATTGGTATACACAAAATTATAGAGAGCCAGGATAGAATAGAGCCTGATGTGCAGAATTTTGGCATAAAACTAAATAGCATACGACTAGAGCAGCCAAAGATAATAGAGTCAGATAGCTCAACTAAGAATCTTATGCCTCACGAGGCAATGATAAGAAATCTTACATATTCAGCTCCAATGTATCTTACATATACTCCTATAATAAGTGGCATAGAAAAGACTGTGAATATGGGTGAGGCATATATAGGAGAGCTTCCTGTAATGGTAAAGAGTGATTTATGCTATACTAAAAATATGGTTTACGATCAATTATTAAATGAGGGTGAGGACCCAGACGATCCTGGCGGCTATTTTATAATAAAGGGTACGGAGCGTGTGTTGGTAGGGATTGAGGATTTGGCCCCAAATCGTATGATATGTACGCGAGATCCAAAGGAAACAATATGTAAAGTATTCTCAACAACGCAGCTTAGTTTTAGAGGCAAATGCAGCATAAAAAGGGATGAATATGGAATATACAATATAACATTCCCTACATTTTCAAAAGGACTTGATCTCATTTTGGTTTTAAGGGCATTAGGGTTATCTAATGATGCTATATTGGATCAAATAGTTGAGAAGGAGATAAAGAATGATATGATACTAAATATAAGCGTTAGCAAGGCAAAGGATATGAGCGTATCTGAGGCGCTTGCTGAGCTTGGAAGATTGTCTGCGCCAAATCAGGCAAAGCAGTATCAGGATAAAAAAGCGGATGTTCAATTAGATACATACATTCTACCGCATATCGGTATATTAAAAGAATCGCGAATAGAGAAGGGTAGATACCTTGTAAGTATGGCAGAGCGCGCATCCATGGTCGCATATAAGTACATAGAGCCAGATGACCGCGATAATTATAAGAATAAACGTATAAACCTTGCTGGCGATTTAATGGAGGTTCTATTTAATAATAACTTCAAAGCGTTTGTGCGTGATGTGAAATATAGAATAGAACGTACAACTGCAAGAGGGCGCAGAGTAACTGTTAGAACAAATATAAATCCTGATACGCTAACTGAAAAAATATTATATTCTATGGGTACAGGTTCATGGCCAACGGGTCAGACTGGCGTATCACAGGTTTTGGATAGGACTAATCTTGTAAGCGCGCTATCACATTTAAGAAGGGTGAAATCCCCACTGGCAAAGAAGCACTCGCATCTTGCTGCAAGAGAGATACATGGTTCTCATTTGGGAAAAATCTGCCCGAGCGAAACACCTGAGGGTACAGAGGTAGGTTTGACTAGATATCTGGCATTGATGTCACGTATAACTGTCGGAGCTGATGAGGCAATGACACGAAAGAGAGTTGAAGAGATAATAGCGGGAATGAATAGCGCAAAGAAGTGATTTTTATGGTAGAACAACAATGTACTATATATATAAACGGAAGGCAGGTTGGCTTTGTAAAAGATGGCGCCGCATTTGCAAATGAGATAAGAAAGAATAGACGCCAGGGTTTATTGTCTGGAGAAATAAACGTTTCATATGTGCGTAAATTAAATGAGGTGCGCGTATTAACAGATAGGGGTAGGGCAAGAAAGCCGTATTTAGTGGTAGAGGACGGCAAGAGCAAATTTACAGAGGAATTAAGAAAGAAATTGCAGGCAAAAGAGATAGACTTTAATTATCTTGTAAGGCGTGGTATAATAGAGTAT
>JAJZJI010000045.1 GCA_021828345.1 Microcaldota archaeon | reverse complement strand
AAAGCGTTATGGATTAAAATCTGAGGAGTGGCTCTCTAATGGCAATTTACGCGTTGTTGTCGAATTTCCTGCAGGATTACAGAATGAGTTTTTTGACAGGATAAATAAGGCAACGGAAGGAAGGGCAGAAACAACAATTTTATAAGGAGATGTATTTTTATGAAGAAGATTGCAATACCAGGAGATGAAATATCAAATATACCAAAAAGAGTTAATGGCACATATATAGATAAGGGAAAAACCTACGCATCAACAATAACCATGGTGGATAGCGATACGGGGCATCTATTGCCACTAGAGGGTGCATGGTCACCAAGATTAAATGATACTGTTGTCGGAGTTGTGACAATGGTAAAAAATCACGTATACGAGGTTGATCTATCGCATTTTGGCCGTGGATTAATAATCGAGGGAAAATTTGATAAGCTATCATTAAATGTAGGCGATATAGTTGATGCAAAGGTTAGAGATATAGAGGATAGAAAGACTGTTATACTTGAAAATCCAAGAAAACTATATGGTGGTATACTAGTTAGCATAAAGCCAGCAAAGGTGCCGCGTGTAATAGGAAAAGAGAATACAATGGTCAGAACCATATCTAGCATAACGGGTTCACGCCTTGCTGTTGGTTATAATGGCACCATATGGATAAGCGGTGGAGATCAGAGTGCGACTATGGTTGCAATAGAGATTATAGAGGATGAGGCGCATACCTCAGGTCTCACAGAGCGCATTCGCGTACTGCTTGAGAGAATTGTAAAGCCCGAATTTAAAGAGCTGCAAAAGCAGCGCGAGAGAAATGAGCGCGATAATAAAACGGATTGGGAGTAATGTTAATATTTTATAAAAAGGTAATTTAATGGGATCATCATCAAATAAACCAGAACTTTTAAAGAATGGAAAACGATTGGACGGACGGGGTTTTAATGAATTAAGGGAGCTTAAAATAGAGGCTGGCATATTAAAGAATGCTGATGGTTCAGCATATCTAGAATGGGGCAATAATAAGGTTCTTGCCGCAGTATATGGACCAAAAGAGGCTGTTCCAAAACATTTTGCGGACCCGACAAAGGCTGTTATAAAGTGCAGATATGCTATGGCGCCATTCTCATCACTTGAGGATCATGGAAGAACGGGTCCTAATAGGCGTGCAATAGAGATCTCAAAGGTTGCAAAGGAGGCATTTGAGAATGTCATAATACTAAATGATTATCCTGGAGCACAAATAGATATCTTCATGGAAATTTTGCAAAGTGACGGAGGAACGCGCGCTGCCGGAATAACGGCCGCTGCTGTTGCACTTGCAAATGCTGGAATACATATGCGCGATCTGATATATTCAGTATCTGTAGGGCGAATAGGCGAGCATATGGCAATAGATGTAAATAAGATAGAAGATAATTATTCTGATGCTGATATGCCTGTTGCAATATCTCCAAGAAATAATGAACTCCTATTGCTCCAAATGGATGGGGGACTAACAAAAAAACAGTATGAGGAATCAATAGAAATGATATTAGAGGCTGGAAAGAAGATACATGAAGTGCAGAGAAAGGCACTGGAGAATTACTATTCAACAAATAAAAAGAATACAGAAAGCGAATGAGATGATTATATGGAGATAATAAACACATTAAAAGGAGAACATATCAAGGAATTGTTAAAAAACAATAGAAGAATAGATACAAGAACATTTATGGAGATGCGAAAGGTTAAAATAGCGCGTGGTGTTCTTCCACAAGCTGAAGGATCTGCACAGGTTGACTTGGGCACTACGAAGGTATTAGTTGGTGTAAAGTTAATGCCAGATGATCCAATGCCAGATACACCAAATCAGGGTAATCTTATAACAAGCGCTGAACTTTTACCACTTGCGCATCCTGAATATGAGACAGGACCGCCATCTAGCGAGTCTATAGAACTTGCTCGCGTTGTCGATAGAGGCATACGCGCTGGCAATTGCATAGATTTAGAGAGTTTGGTACTTGAGGACAAAAAGGTATGGAGCGTTTATATAGATTTGTATATTTTGAATTTCGGAGGCAATCTTTTCGATGCAAGTACAATGGCTGCAATGGCAGCTCTTTTAGATACAAAAATACCAAAGTATGAGAATGGACTTGTAGTAAGAGAGGAAAGGGTTAAAAGCCTTAAGATTGATAATATTGTGTCATCAACCACATTCGGCAAGATAGATAACTATATGCTTCTTGATATGAATGATAACGAGGAAGGTATGGCTGATGCGAGAGTGACTATCTGCACAGACGGTATAAGCATTCGTGCAATGCAAAAGGGTCTAAGTGGTTCATTTAAACCAGAAGAGATCGGGTCGCTTATTGATGTTTCATTAAGCGAGCATCAAAAGATTAAAAGAATACTAGAGGAATAAATGGTGTATTTTTATGGTAAATTCAAGCGTTAGATACGGAGCAAGAATAAGGAAACAGTTTTCTGCAGTTAAAAAGGATAAGATCGCATTGTATAAATGTCCATCCTGTGGCAAGGTTTCTGTGGAACATATAAGCACCGGAATTTGGAAATGTAGAAGATGTGAACGCACATTTGCCGGAGGCGCATATACACTTACAACGCCTAACGGAGAGGCATCAAAGCGTTTAATTGAGGGCATAAAGGATTAATAGGTGCATTTAATAAAAATATCAGTATCTCCTGTTCAGGAGCTAATAATACATGAAGTTGTAGAGGTGGATTATAATGATCTACTTCGCGAGCGCATAACGCCTGCGGGCAACATGCCGCTATATTGGTGTGATAGTATACTCTTTAGTTTCTCATCCCTGCCAATGAGTGATGAGGTAGTTAAAGATTATATGAATGGGAAGATACATTGGATGGAGGTGCATTATACCCCAATGAATAATTATATCCCAATACTCGAATTGGTTGATAATGATCTTAAATCAACATTCAAGGTAAGAAATATCGATACTTCAAAGTCAAAGCTTCACAAAGAATTCATAAAGTGGTTAAAGTCAAGAAAGGAGTAGTTATTAAAGAAGATTTATATATTTAGAGTTAATAAATTAGAGTGATATCATGCCATATACTTGTGCTAATTGCGGAAAGAAGATTAAGGATTTTGCTGGATTTGTTAGATGCCCTTATTGCGGCTCTAAGATATTTACAAAGAGCAGACCTAATATAACAAGGGAAGTATCTACAGATTGATTTATTTCATTGTAGTGTTGTTTAAGTTTTGTCGAAAATTTGATTCTTTTGCTATTTTTAATGCTCTACAAACAAGAATAATTACAAGTTTATGTTAATATACACTTTATTTTTATCAAAATATTGAAGTGATCTGTTTACAATATCCTCAGAATAATGACTGTAATTAATCTTTTACCATAAATAAGGTGGTTGTGGGTGATTTTTTCATTAAATATCAATATAAACACATTAATTTACGCTAGTAGAGTTGATTTGGTAAATCTGGTTAAGTTAAAATGTTAAAAATTTCATTATTCAAGGTGACGATGTTACATTTTTAATTTATGTTACGCTTAAATTTTTATGTATTGTATGGTAGATATCAAGGTATATTAACTTTAAATAAATTATTCCTACAGAAATAAAATATCATTGCGCCTATGTAACAGTATTTTGTTATTCTGTGTGAGGGGATTAAATATTTAAATGTTTCTAACGAAATCCTATCGGTGATAATGGGAATGGAAATGGCTATGTGGTAAAGAATGATACGACTTTGATAACGATAGATAAATTTGGTCGAGTAAAAATAAATGGAATTGACTTTAAAGGAAAACCTGATGTGTTTGTTGCAGAGGAAACAGGGTGTCATAACTCTCAGTGTTCCTGTAAACCTGCTAACAATCATTGTTGAAAACGTAAAAATATTCGAGTATTAGTATATTACGTATTTGTGATTTATTGTCATCTCTTTTAGAGAATTATGCTTCTAATAATGTTCTTGATTTAATAATACTACCTACTGAAGGGTGTAATTTTAGGTGTGATTATTGCTATGAAAACTTTGAAATTGGTAGGATGAAATCTGAAATAGTGGAGAGTATAAAGAAATTGATTTTGAATAGAATTAAAGATTTAGAGTACCTTTCACTTTCTTGGTTTGGAGGAGAGCCACTTCTAGCTAGCGATATAATAATTGATATTATGTCATATGTAAAAGAAATTCAGATGCAAAATAGAAAATTAATTGTAGCTTCAAGGATTACAACAAATGGGTACCTTTTGTCTTATGATTTATTTACAAAATTAGTTAATTTAGGGGTAAATGAGTTTCAGATAACTTTTGATGGTTATAGAAATGAGCACGATAAATTAAGGCATTTAGCTGGAGGAGGACCTTCATTTGATAAAATATGGAGTAACCTTAAAGCAATACACATATCAGATTTAAATTTTTTAATTACTATAAGAGTCCACGCGAACAGCAATAATTTTAATAGTATACATGATCTATTGAAATTTTCTAAGAGTATATTAAATGCTGACAATAGATTTCAATTTTTTATTCGTAATTTATCGAGACTAGGCGGGGAAAAAGATAATGATTTACCAATTTTAAATATTAAAGATGAAAAAGAAATAGTGAATTCATTGATTCAAAGTGCCTATCAGTTGGGTCTTAAGATATATACAATTGATGATAATATACATGTATGTTATGCGACAAAACTTAATTCATTTGTAATAAGAGCGGACGGCAGAATAAGTAAGTGTACTGTTGATTTATATAATGATAAAAATTATATAGGTAAATTAAATAATGATGGCTCAATGAATATTGATAAAGAGAAATTGTTATGGTGGTCTAGAGGTCTTTTTTCTGAAAATAAACAAGAACTTTTGTGTCCTTTGAATATAAAGGATTAATATTATTTTCAATATTTAATATGTCTGGTATTTTGTATGTTTAAAGATATAAATAATATAATAATAATTGCAAGGAAATTTGCCATTAAAAATGCATTAGACTACGGTAAAGCGGATACACGTATTGTTCTAAATAAACTTTTTGAAGATCCTGATATTAGAGGATTTGATATAAACAAATTAAAAGAAATTGTAGATAGTGTTGTAAAAGAGGTAAATCTATTATCTACAGAAACAATTATAAATGAATCAAAAAATTATATATTCTCTGAAAAAAAGCAGAGAGTAGGACTTCCCGATTTGGATTGGGTTTTGCCTAATATGAGCGTTAATACAAGATTTGCCCCAAATCCTAGCGGTTTTTTGCATATTGGACATACTAAAATTGCAATATTATGTGATGAATACGCTAAAAAGTACAATGGGAAATTTATTGTGCGATTTGAAGATACGGACCCAAAAACAAAAGCACCGCTGCTCGAAGCATATGACTCAATTATTAATGATTTGAAATGGTTGGGGTGTAATATTAGTGAAGTATTTAAACAAAGCGAGCGTTTAGATATATACTATAAATATGCGCATAACTTAATAGAAGCGGGATTGGCATATGTATGCACCTGTGACTATATTATAATGCAAAAAAATAGGGATGAAGGTAAAGCATGTGCATGTCGGAATTTTAATGTGTCAGTAAATTTATCTAATTGGGGAAAAATGTTTACAACATTTAATGAAAAAGATGCAGTATTACGGCTTAAAACTGATTTAAACCATCAAAATATTTCAGTTAGAGATTGGGTTATGTTTAGAATAATAAAAAATGAACACACACTACAAAAAGATAAATATAAGGTGTGGCCATTATATAATTTTGCTGCAGTTATCGATGATCATGATATGAAAATAACTCTTGTTATAAGGGGTAAAGAACATGAGATTAATCTGATGAAGCAGATCTATTTATATAATGCTTTGGGTTGGACGCACCCACATTCAATTGAAGTAGGTATACTTAAAATAAATGGGGAATTTGCACATAAATCTGATATAAATAAAGCAATAAAAGAAGGTAGGCTTACAGGATGGGATGATCCGCGTGCTCCAACAGTGCATGGATTTAGAAATAAAGGCATAATGCCAGAAGCAATAAGGGAATATATAATTAATTCTGGTATCGGTAAAAATGACTCATTTTTGGATTTTAAAAAATTAAATGCAATAAATAAAAAAGTAAGTCATTCATACTCAGCAGTTAAATAATATAAGTAAAAGTACCTATCAAATATAATTTTTAGAATGGGGATTATAATTTGTGCACTGTGGAATCCAAAAATATTCTATGTTTAGCACATGCATGACATAAAATACCAATCACTTTTCGCTTACTATTATGCTCTCTGTTATATTTTTAACGCGTTCGTATCGTACGCTGTTTTTTGCAACTTTCATTGCAACATTCTCTCCTCTTGAGAGTTCATCTAATTTTACTAATAGAAGACTTGCAACAGAGCCGCTTTCAAAATCAACTATAACATCCTCAACAAAACCTATCTTCCTACCCGAATTGGTTATTATCTGTTTTCCATATAGATCTGATATCATCATACAACCACGCTATCTAATACTAAGTATCTTTTTCGATGCAAATATTCTTATTATGTACTCTTTTAATTCTGACATAAAAGAATCACTATTTTTGGACAACTCGTCAATCTCTTTTTGGTCAAAGAGCTCTTTATTGTTACTAATTAATTTTGATAAGTATCTGTCGGTTAAGAAAATAGAATGAGTAGAGCATGTCGAGCATTTATATATGGGTATAATCGATATGCTATTATTATCAAAATGTCTTTTTAGGGGTGCATTGCTGCATTTAGGGCAGCTCTTTTTAAGCAATGCATCAGAATACTCTAAAATTTTTATATCAAATTTCGCCCTATTTAAAAATGCATCTATGTGCATTTTAGCATTGCCATCATTAAATAGGTTCTGATCTAGCAGCGCTCCATTAAAATCAAGATGTTCGTGGAGTAAATGTCCATCAATAATGCTAAATACCTCTGTATATTTTACATCATCTATTTCGTAATCAATTCTATGTTTATTGTTAGAATTTGATAGATATGCTAATGCTATCTACTCACCGCTTGTTAGTATATACTCTTCAATATCCTCTTTTAATACTGTACTCCTCTTCTTTCTCTCCGCAGCGCCTACGGCAAAGGCGGCGATTTCATCCGCCTTATTTTGAAGTATTTCAAGTATGGCATCCATTGCCTTCTCCTCAAGAATTAGGCTGGAATTCTTCGCTATAATATCCTTCAATACATCTTTTGAGATATTAGCCATCTAAAAACACCAAATTCAGCACTCAAGATCCTCATCATAGCATAGCTCAGAGCGCTAAAATCATCACTGTATAGTTAAAGCATTTAAAAGCTTTAAATATCTTTTGTAATTCTTCCGCTAATTTATGATTGATAATTATATTATTGTAAAATTTATTTGTATACAAAATTAATTCCTAACATTTATATAATCTTTTTACGTTTAAGTATTGGTGTTAATGTGTCAGTCGTAGATGTAAAAGATGGCAATTTTGATAGCGAAGTATTGAAATCTGACAAGCCTGTTCTTGTCGATATTTGGGCTGAGTGGTGCGGTCCATGCAGGATGTACTCTCCAATAATAGATGAGTTGTCAAAAGATTATGCAAATAAGGTGAAATTCGTAAAGGTTAATGCGGATGATAACCAAAAGATTGCTGAAAAATATGGTGTTATGAGTATACCAACCACCCTACTAATAATTAAAGGAAATCTTAAGGCATCAATGGTCGGAGCGGTACCAAAAGAGACATTAAAAAAATGGATAGAGAGCAACATGAAATAATATCTATTTTTTTTATTTTTTTAAATTAATAATGTGTTTTTATGGCAAAGAAGAATGAGCTTGAACTGCTTACTGATGAGAAGATTAAGAATGGTGGCATACTTGCCAAGATCTATTTTGACATACAGGATAAGGATAAAGAACGATTGCAGCCATTATTAACCGATCTGATAAATAATAGATTATTAAAAGAACGCGGCGTAGTTTACGGCGCAGGAATGATAAATGATCCGATAAAGAGTGATGATATTTTTGTAACCAGCGCTACTGTTACTATGCTATTTGAAAGCTTAAGTTCTATTATAAATGTCGCATTTAACTACGCGCCTGCAGGTATAGAAATAATAAAGCCTGAACGTGAATTTAACATAAGTATATTTGATGTTCAGAGAATACTCTTAGATTTATCAAATGTTTCTATAACTTATTCAAAATATATAATGGAGCATGTATTAAAGCCCGAGGAATTAGAGCTTGTTAAAAAGCAGCTAAAGAATCGTGCTGAACTGGGCAAAAATGCAATAGGGAATAAAAAGAATGAGCATAATGAAAATAATGAAAAGAAATAATATAGCTCATTCCAAATAAACTAATTTTATCCAAAATACCATTGTCTTTCCTGCAAGTGGATGATTACCAGACGCACCATATGCCTTTTCTGGAGGTACTCTTACAATTTTTTCCTCATTTAATTTCATTCCATGTACTGCTTCATCAAAGCCCTCTATCATATCTCCAGATCCAACAGTAAATTCAAGCGGTTCATTTTTTTCGCTCTTATCAACTACCGTTCCATCCGCTAATCTTGCTATATACTCTACCTTTACTTTACTACCATCTACGACTTTTTTTTCTGCCATAAAATCACAAAAGCATTTTACATATGAAAATTTATATGAATAATGTTTATATATCAGATTGGTTTTAAAGTTAAGTCAAAAAGTCTTTCTAATTAATATAAACGTAAGTACTGAGACATAAATGTGTAAATTTTGGTATGTCTTTAATTTTTATTTAAGTGTGGCATAAACATTTACGTATCGGGCCCGGCGGGATTTGAACCCGCGGCCATCAGATTAGAAGTCTGCCGCTCTGTCCAAGCTGAGCTACGGGCCCATAT
>JAJZJI010000044.1 GCA_021828345.1 Microcaldota archaeon | reverse complement strand
GTTGGACTTGGCGCGATAATAGGTGCGGACATATTTGTGTTTAGTGTTATAGCAATTGCGCTAGCAGGACCCGAATCACTTATTGCATTTATTCTTGTTGGTATACTTGCAATAATAATAGGATTTGAACTTGGAGAACTTGGATCCATTGCTCCGAATGTAAAGGGCGGAGTATATTCATACGTATATAAGGCATTTGGAAGCGAACTTGGATTTATAACAGGCATATTAAGATATTTTAGCCTAGCAACAAGCATATCAGCAATAACACTCGGATTTGGTTCATACTTCACAAGCCTTTTTGGAATAAGTAATGCATTTATCATACCTACAGCCATATTGCTTATATTCATACTCTCGATCTTGAATATAGTAGGCATAAAAAAAGCGATTGCTGCAGACTTTGGACTAGTGATAATAAAACTTGGAATACTTGCAATCTTTATAATTGCGGCGATAGTATTTGCCTTAAGTTCCGGGAACTTTAGTGTAACAAATTTTTCTATTATACAATCAAAAAATAATATAGGGGATATATTTGCTGCAAGCATTGCCGTATTTTTTGCATACTCTGGTTTTCAAACAATATCCACATTCACATCAAGAGTTAAAGGCGGGGCAAATGGCGCAGCAAAGGCCATAATGTATTCCATAATAATAAGCATGTTCTTTTACGTCCTCGTAATAGTTGCGCTAATAATAATGGTACCTGCATCAAAATATACCATAAGCGCAGACCCATTATCATTTGCATTGCAATACATTAAAGCGCCATCATGGCTTTTTATAGTAGTTAGTGTGGGAGCGCTTATTGCAACCATATCAGCAACAATTGCAATGATACTAAGCGCCTCTAGAACAGTATATCAAATAAGCGCAGATAAACTTCTGCCCAAAGTGCTACGAAAATATAATAAAAAGAGCGATGTTGCAATAAATGGGGTCATTTTATCTGGAGTTATAGGCGTTGTAATGCTTTTTTCAGGAAATATCTATATTATTGCAGCAATAAGCAATTTTGGTTTAATGTTCTCCTATTTAATTGGTAGCTTTGCAATAATACATTTTAGAAGAAATAAGGTTAATAGTAGCTTTAAAACACCGCTATACCCATATCTTCCGATAGTTGCGATTATTATGCTACTTGCATTTATTGCAGGCATGCCACAAGAGGCCACAACATTTGGCGTTATAATGATAATATCGCTGCTCGTCATCTACTATTTCTTACGGGAGATAGAGGGCAAGCGCATCATAAGGGTACATCTTTTCAAGTAGATAAGGTAGGATAATATGTTAATAGGAATAATAGGAGCGCCAAATAAGGGTAAGAGCACACTCTTCTCAGCCATAACCTCAAATAAGGTAGATATTGCAGATTATCCATTCACCACAATAGATCCGAATAGGGGCATTGGGTATGTTACACATAAATGCCCAGAAATTGAGCTTGGGGTAAAGTGCAAAGCGCGAAACTCATTATGTAATAATGGCATTAGAAAAATACCTATAAACATAATAGATGTCGCAGGACTTGTTGAGAATGCGCATTTGGGAAAGGGAATGGGCAATCAGTTTCTTAATGATTTATCATCATCAGATGCGTATATAATCGTAGTTGATGCAAGTGGAAAAACGGACATGAACGGCAATGCAGCAGTTGATTCTGATCCCTTCAATGACTATAATATGGTAATGAATGAATTAATTGAATGGTTATCTGGCATAATCAAAAAACATATGCGTGTAATGTCACGATCGGAGAATGGAGCGATTGCATTATCCGAAGTGCTAACAGGCTTTAAGATCAATAAAAAAAATATAGAGGATGCAATAAATGAGTTATGCCTTACTAAAAGCAGAATAAATTGGAGTGATGATGAAATAAAAAACTTCTCAAAATTAATAATAAAACTATCAAAACCCATAGTAATTGCAGCAAATAAATGTGATAGTGAGGGGGCAAATAAACGTATAGAATCACTAAGAGAGCGCTTGCCAAATGTTCCTATATTTGAATGCTCAGCGGCAATAGAATTAGCATTAGTAAAAGCGGATGCATCAAAATTAATTGCGTATACACCAGGAAATAACACTTTTAACATAATAGAGAGTGTAAGTTTTGAAAAGATGAATGCGCTTGCATTTATGCAAAAATTCATATCAAAAGGCAATGGAACTGGGGTGCATGCATTATTAAATGGGCTTGTATTTGATATACTAAAAGAAATTGTAGTATATCCGGTAGAGGATGAGAGTAAATTTACGGATAATTTTGGAAATATTCTTCCCGATGCCATATTAGTTAAAAATGGATCTACAGCAATAGATCTTGCAAGAATAATACATACAGAACTTGCTGACAAAATGCTTTATGCGATAGATGCGCGAAAAAAGATGCGCATATCAAAAGAGCAGATATTGCAGGATAATCAAATAGTAAAAATTGTAAGTGCCGCAAAATAAATAACTGCGCAGTGCTTAATTGCCCTAGTCTATTCGCTTAATTATAAGTTTATATTGTGCGTCTTGCCCCTGCAAGAAGAGCAACTATTGGTGTTAATATTAATAGTATGCCTATTGGAATAGCAACCAAATATATCAAGAAGTCATTAAATTTAATTGTACTTAAACCAACGGAACTAACATACTGGAATATCAAATAAATTATAAATATACCAATAGCATAAACTATCGCCGTGTATAATGAATTTATTATACTAAGCCTAAGTATTCTTCCGGACTTTACGGTTATAGAACCTGCGCGTTCACCAAGCCATGCAGCAACTATTAATGGAAGTATTATAGCTCCGGGAAGATATAATACATAATTGGAAAATCTAACCATTATATTAGAGAGTGATGGAAAATATGGGGCGATTATTAATTCTACTATTACCGCAAGAATCAAGAGTCCAAACCACCCAGTTAATGGTTTTGATATCTCTATTGGCTCATCTATGACCTGAGCATCTGGATTACCAGGAGTTGTTTTTTTAGTATAACCAACAGAGTCAGATATTTTCATTCAATATCACTTCAAAAACACAAAATAGTTTATTTCATTCTTATTTATAACAATATAATATTTACGCAATAAGGATTAAATAGCTATATACTATACTATTAGTGTTATTGGTGTATATATGCCTTCACTTATGGGACCGCAGTCACAGAGCGGGGTAATGAGCTTTTATGATGCCCCATCTAATGGACCTAAGTTAAATCCTAAGATGATGATGATAATTATATTATCATTTGCAATAATAATAATGGTAATAGACCACTTTGCATATCTCTAATTTTAGGCTTTTTATGCAGCAAATCTGACTTTAGAGCGTTTTTGTTCTGCAACAGATACAAATAAATATTTGGATGAATAGCAAACATAGGTAGACAAACTACATTAATAGCATTAGTTGATTAAAATGAATTCTTTTACAATACCAATTAGAAGAGCGCAGAGGCTCAATGAGGTAGCGGTGGCATTTAGTCTTGATGGATTTAAATTTTTAAGCACGCAAAAAAATGAGCTTACGCGCAATGAATTTAACGAACTTTTAGACATGTCCAAATGGCACGTTCGTACATTAGTATTATGCAATACAAATTTATCCAATATAGATTTATCGGATCTTGATATAAATTTTATAAACTTCATAAACGTAGACCTTACCAATGCAAAACTTAACAGATCCTCTTTAAAATGTGTTTCATTTGAAAATTCCTTTATGTTCAAAAGCGAATTTAACAACTCAATATGGCAACATGTTATAGTCTCAAAATCCAACATGTCACACGCTAGTATGGAGGGTATTAAACTAAATGATGTTCAATTTAGAGGTGGTACCAACTTATTTGGCATAAAAACAGATATTGATGGCGCAAGTCAGCTGCTTCGTTGCGACAGAAATGGTATTATACACCAGGATATAACAGTAGTTGGTAGCAATTTAAAAATTATAAGATAAGTATCACTTAATTTTTTATGCAACGCTAAATACATCCTTTCGTACTTCAGCTATATCCCCACTCTCAGCCATAAGATATAGTATTGTTCTTGCGCCCTCCTCGTCTATACCAGATTCTTTTGATATTTTAGAGATAGGCGCGCTTCCATTCTCTAATACCTTCATTATTTTTGCAGAGTTCTTTGCAATATATGAGCGCAATCCCACATAAAATTTTTTGTTAAATGCACGCGTTCCTAAAACAAGTCCGCGCCTTATACTCTCTTCCATTAATGTAGATAAACTTGAAGCCTCAACATCATTATTTAATACAATATAACCCTTTGATTCCAATATTTCTGCATATTTATTCTGCTCTTTTAATTTCAATTCCCATGCCTTTTCTACCTTGGGCTCTTGTATACTCTCAGATACCATCTTTTTAATCGGCTGCTTTGGCAGAGTTGCATCAGAGGATTCGGGCCTTTTAAACTTATATTCACGTTTGCCATATAAAAACTTATCATAAACATCCTTTGATATACTATAATGCTGATCATCCTCCGCATTTTTCTTAAATAGTGTTATAATACCGCGTTTTAACATTGCCTGTAATATCTTCTGCTCCTCTAAATCAAATATCTGCTTAATCGTATCCTTAGTTCTATTAGAATATCTAATTGTATCAAGACGCTTTAAAACTGCAAGTTCTGATGGACTTAATGCAATATTTCTTGCGCCCTCAAATTCTTTTGATTTATGCACGCCTTCAACACCCGCTTTTGCAATTTTAAATGTACCATCATCATCTTTTATAAATGATACTTCATCCCCTTCATCTATTAACATAGCCTCTGCTACATCAGCAGGTATGTATACAAGAAGCTTCTCCCCCTTTTTTAAGATTGTTGGTATATTAACACCATCACATAATTTCATTACATTAAAACTATATATATTTGAGTGTTATTTAATTCTAATTATTATAATATAATTATACCATAACAGACTCCATACCAATTTTATTAAGCTCATCTATAACCATTTTCCTTTGCATGCTATTTAACCCCTTTTTTTCTATTATGGCAATATCGGGCTTTGGATTTGAATGTTCTATTGCACTCTTTATTATGTTTATATTAGTTAGGTTATACTCTGGAAGTATATGTGAAAATGCATATTTTCCATTTATTGCAAACTCAGTAAATTTCTTTGGGTAATGTGTTCCGCTAATTCCAAGTGCTATACATTCGTATTCTACTTTTATATCAAATGACTCTGCAATTGCAAGTGATAATGCGCTCGTATATCCACTAAACCCTTCAATATTTATTGGTCCTCCAAACTCAGTAAAAAATGATCTTTTTGAGAGTATTGGACCATGATGCGTAGCCTCATAGGTTATAGTTACATTTTCGAACCTACATAATTTATTTATTGACTGAAGCATTTTTAACATTCCAATAGGATCCGCAACACCAAGATCGTAATTATTTTCGGATATTCTGCCAAGTGGATGCACAGTAAATGCCAAAACGCCCTTTGAGCTAACATGCCTACTTACAAATACAAACGCATCATAGGGTTTACTACTAAGATAATCCGAATCGATAATACTGGTGTTTATTTCTAATATTTCAATCTTATTAGTATTTGATTTGTCTAAATGATCAAATGATTGAAGTTTAGGATTTTCTTTTAACCTAGTCCCTATATCATTTGATATTTTCTCAGCTGTTGTATAGACTAAACAGGCCATAAAATCACAGATATAAATCGATACAGATAGATACATTAAATATATGCTTGTAAAATATATAAACAATGCAGGGGTAACAAAGCCTGGTCAAATGTGGCAGGTTCAGGGCCTGCTCCCTTAGGGGTTCGAGAGTTCAAATCCCTCCCCCTGCATAAATGGAAATGTGTTATCTTCGTTATATTATTCTGTCGACCTCTCAATTTCAATTAAAGTTTGTTTTATATTTTCTATTTTGCTTTCATCAAAAAATTTTAAAAACTCTATTTTAGCTCCACGTTCTGTCTCTTTTATTTTTTTTACCTGCCGTGGATGTAATGCTTTATTTTTACCTTTATTTTTATATATAAACCCAACCCTAAACCAAAGTTCGTCTATTTTCTCATTTGAAAGTTTTTGTATTCTATTTACAATCGCTTTTAGTTCAATTCTGGAAAGTCTTTCTCCGTATTCATTTACAAACAATTCATTATCTAAAATATCTGGATGATTAAAAACAGGTTCGCGTTCTATTTGATCTAAAGTTTTCCCAATTAAATCGATATGAATCTCCATAAATAATTTCTTAGTTATTTCATATGCATTTATGTCAGAACTTTTAATCATATTTATATGGTGATCGTCTATGGCATCATTACTTTCATAATCTTTTTGATTTTTTTTATAAATAAACCCCAAGCTCAGCCATAATTTGTCTATCTTATTTTCTGGCAATTTTTGAACCCTACTTGCAATTGTACGTATCTCAGCTTCAGATAATCTTTCACCGTATTTATTTGTCACAGTTTCCATAAACTATCACTGCTCCTCACCATTTTTCCATATCCTATAACTACCATCTTCATATACATGTCTTGTCCATTTGTTATCATTTATAGTTGCCGAAAATGCTACAGAATAAATTAAATAAAACGGATAACATTAAAAAATATAAAATTATATAAATAAATACTTTCCATATGATGATTTAATTAATCATGCAAATCTGCACAGTAGACCAAGCTAAAAAATTTAATCTGATAATAACCTTATTGCTGATATTACTAGCATTCAACAGATAATTTTGTATTTATAACAGATTAGGATATTGCATTACCTTGCAGTCTTATGCTATTGCTTGAAGGATTTTTGAAAGAAAATGCTCCATATCTGTTGCTTAAACGCTCCTTTATATATGATTCCACAGCTTTTGGTTCCATTTCTCTAGTAAATCTAACCATTACATCAAAGGCCTTGCTCTCATTTGTATCATTTATGTATATTTCCTTTATCTCCTTCATACTTATTAGCTGCTCTGCGAGCGCATCGATGCTCAAATATAGATGATTTGGATTCACAAGGTAAAATTTACAAAATTTCTTGCCATCCTTCACAACATAGGTAGATTTCAGTCTATTCCCATTATTTTTTGTAGTCCTATTCACCATTTATACACCCAATTCCCTTCTTCTCAGCATAATATTTCATGTAATTATCATATTCGTCCGCCCATACGATATGCCAAGACACGTTAGACAATCTTATTACACGCGTCTTTCTTTCCTCAAAATAATTAGTTTCAGACCGCTCATCTATTCTATACTTTCTTACACCAATAAAATCAGCCAGCAGATATATCGGGTTCAAAAGCATCTAAAACACACATTTAGTTGTAAATAGTGGTGGGAGGGAGTGTGGAGAAGGCGACCGATGGTAGGGATTTATAATCAGCTGAAATATAACATTTCATATCTCCACGACTCCCAAATTCAATACTAATATTATGACTTTTGTTATATAAATAAATTATGCAATAAAAAACTAATTTTGTCGACATATATTTTGTAGAAAACAGTATTATTTACATAAAAATACTAAATTAACATGTTATATTAATAGTATATAGATAAATATAAAAACAATAGATTTAAATAATTAGCATGTTATTTTATACATATGCAAGAGCTACCTGAACTCGTATCCAATAAATTAAACGAATTACGATTAAAATACCCATACAAAATACAATTACGAGTAATACAAGGAAAATTTTGCGTATACAAAGATCATTATGAATACATAAAAGAAACAAAAAAGAGTAAAGTAATATCAGAATATCTCGGAAGAATCGATAACTCGGGTATATTTATAGAAAAGAGAAAAAAACATAGTAATCAAATAGAAAAGGCAATAGAAATTATAAACTCACATGGAGGAAAGGTTATAATGCCAGAAGATCTAAAAAGAGAAGAGCGCCATACACCTGTTCTTGATGAAGCAGATAAAAAGATACTCATGGCATTAAGTATGAATGCAAGAATTCCTAGAAAATATATAAGTCAGATGTGTGGTCTATCAATAACTGCTGTGACACATAGGATAAGAAAATTTGAAAAAACAGGGTTTATAAAATATACAATAAATATAACAGGAATTGAAAAATTAGGATTTAATGAATATTTTATATTTATAAAATTTCTTGACGATAAAAAACCATCTCAGGAGGATATGAAATTGATATTCAAAGATAACCCAAAAATTCAATTACTTTTGGCTATAACAGGGGAATATGATTATTTAATATATTATCTTGAAGAAAGTGGGTATATTTTAAGTAGTAATATGTATCAAATGAGAAATAATAAATTATTAAGTAAATATAATTCTAAATGGTACGTTACGTCTATAGGGAATGTTTACGGATTTATACCATTTAGAAATCTATTTTTTAGTGTATTAAAAAATAAGTTAATACATAAAAAAAGGGGTAATTTAATACAAACAGGCACATTAACTTATAGAGAATATGTAGTACTTATGGAACTTAATAATAATAGTAATATAAGTTTTACTGAAATTGATTTAAAATATAACTTACCACAAAATAGTGCAAATGCTATTTATCAAAAATTAGTATCTGAAAAAAATAATGTAATTGAACCATCAACAATAAACATTAATGATAGTACTATAAAATATTTTGGTATAATTTTTTGTAATATCATAAATAGGTATAAGTTCGAAAAATGTTTAAATCGTTTAAGAAAAATGATTATAAAATATAATATATATACAAATTTACTCTCTTCAATTGTTAGTAATAGAATACCTGATGGTATAATATTATTTATTCCAATCTATAATAACGAACTTCAAGATTTTGAAAATGAAATGAAACAATTTATTCATGGTATAACAATAAATTCGATTATCATAAAAAATATTTTAATAGGGAATTTAAATATACGATTGTTTGATAATACCTATAGTGTACATTATACAAATTTAGTTAAAAACAAAATAATTCCAGGAAACCTTAATATAACCGATTATAAAATGTCAAATAATGAAGAATTTGAATACTAAAAGAGATCGGA
>JAJZJI010000043.1 GCA_021828345.1 Microcaldota archaeon | reverse complement strand
ATTCAATGCCAAAATCTGTAAATAATTTTTTCATTTTTTCATGTATGTAATTAGCAATATCCTCAGGACTCTTTTTTTGTTTTAATGCCTCCAGCTCTATTTTGGCACCATGTTGGTCAGATCCGCATATAAAAACAGATTCTATTCCTGACAGCTTCATATACCTATTGTATACATCAGCTGGGAGTACAGAACCAACTATATTGCCTAGATGCGGAAGCGAATATGAGTATGGCAGCGCTGAAGTAATTAGAACTTTTTCCATAACTATCATTGAATTTTATATACTAAGAATATATAATTATTGCTAATAAACTTGTTTAAATACTATTTCGTCAATAGTAGTTTCGGCAATCGCCAAATGTCTAAGTCAATATATTTAAACATATGTACCGATTCTAATTTTAGTGTTTATATGGAAATTGTAGCAAAAGCGATTGAGAGCATGCGTATAGGTAAGCCAGTATTGATATACGATGCCGATGGTAGAGAAGAAGAGACAGATATGACAGTAGCGTCACAAAAGATAACACCAAATATATTAAGGACGATGAGAAAGGACTGTGGAGGTTTAATATGCACTACCGTATCAAATAATATTGCATCAAAGCTTGGTATTCCATATGTGATAGATGCATTTGATCAATCAAAATTAGCGATATTCAAAAATATGCACACATATAAAGATTCCAATTCCAAACCATCATTTTCTATAACCATAGACCTTAATTCAACATCTACTGGAATTTCTGATATAGAGAGATCTGCAACTATTGCAGAATTTGCAAATGTATCAAATATTGCTAGAAATGATGGTATGAGCATGGCTGCCAAATTTCCTAAATTATTTAAAATACCTGGACATGTACAGCTGCTTATTAGTTCAAAAGGGCTTCTTAATGATAGACAAGGACATACGGAATTGTCAATAGCTCTAACTGAGTTATCCAATCTGGTAAATACTGCAACAATAGTCGAGATGCTATCAGATGATGGTAAGGCGTTATCAAAGCGGGATGCAATGCGATATGCCGAAAAAAACAATTTTGTTTTCATCGAGGGAAATGATATAATAGAGCGCTGGAAGTACTTGCAAAATTCAATAAATTAAACGTTATTTAATTTGCAAAGTTTTTTATTACTGTTAACCTATAATATATCCTATGCGATTGTAGTCTAGCCTGGTAGGACTTTGGCCTTCCAAGCCAATGACCCGGGTTCAAATCCCGGCGATCGCATCTTAAATTAAATCATTTATTTATTTTTAATGCTTAATATATGATGGTCCAACAAAAAGATAAAAATTTTATTTACTCTACCAAAATGATTTATAGAATACTATGGTTTTTCAATGATATATATTTTTGGTTCATTACATATCGATCCAAATGAAACTAACGAGTTAAAAAAAATGCTATATGCTGCAAAGCAGGACATTATCGTTGCAATAGAGCTTAGTTCTAATGACCAGACTCGTAGCGCTTTAAAAAAAATTAAGTTAATTTCCGATTTAAAAATAAATAAAATATTAAAATATCATTTTGGGAATAAGCGAATAATCGCAACATTCAAATTTTTAAAAATGTTACGCAAATATAAAAAAGTAAAAATGGTAATACCAATAGAACCAAAGCACTCTAAAAAATATGCAAGGTTAAATGTTAACGCGTGGCGCATCAGTTATGAGCGGTATTTTTCTTATTATAAATATTTGCAAACCCATCAAAAAGAAAAAGGCGGGATAAATAAACTGCTAAATTTATATAAAATATATAATTTAAACGTTGCGGCTCAATGTTTTTTCAGAGAAAAATATATGGTAAAATCAATTGTTAGATTGGCAAAAAATAATCCAAAAAAAGACATATTTGTTTATTGTGGTTTTTTACATGCTGCATATATAAAAGAGCATCTGGGGATGCCATTTATAGAAAGAAAAAATAGTAATATAGCAAAGTTGGAACGTAATGATATTGCAATATTAAGCATTAAACGATTAGAAAAATATGGAATGGCTAAATCTAAAAAAATGAATATTAATCGTTTAGAATGTATTAAGCAGATTGTTTTAGATAGAATAGTCTGGGAGAATCCGCATGATATAAATATAAATGAGTATTTTAAAATCTATAAGAAAATTGAGCTTAAATTAAAATTTAACCCCCCATCTAAATTGCTTTTTGATTAAATGGCAGGCATTAAATATATTATGTCTAAAACAGCAACGTTTCGGCTAATAGTGTTTATTATAACTCATTTAAATAAAGAGTTATTAAATTGCGTATTCTGTAATTAAATGGTGCAGCGATGAATAATTCGAATAATTTAGTTACTAAAGATAAAGAGGAGCGTGTAACAAATAAAAATATCGTAAGTATCCAAACACAATCAAAATATTTACATTTGTGCAGGCGTGCATATAGTGCGGTAAAAAAAGCCATACTGGCAAAACCTCGCGATGACATAATCATAGGGTAGTTTATATATAAACTAAATGTGGCATAACCTTTATATTTTTAGAGTGCCTTTGTAGCCCTGATACACTTTTAGTTGATTATTATGGATATTATAAAAGTTAATAAATTGTCTAAAACCTTCGGTTCGCTAAAAGCGGTAAATCAAATCTCATTTAATGTTCGCGAAGGAGAAATATTTGGTCTTTTAGGACCTAATGGCGCTGGAAAGACTACAACTATAAAAATGCTTACAACCCTAATAAAATCAACTTCTGGGGCAGCATTATTGAATGGTAGTAGTATAAATAAAGATCAGAATTCCATACGTAAAAGTATTGGTATAATATTTCAAGATCCGTCTTTAGATGACGAATTAACAGGACGAGAAAATTTGGAGTTTCATGCCATATTATACAATATAAAAAAGCAGCATATGAAAGAAAAGATTGCAGAGATATTAAAGCTTGTTGAGCTAGAAGATAAGGCGGATACACTGGTCAAGAACTACTCTGGTGGTATGAAAAGACGTTTAGAGATTGGCAGAGGGCTAGTGCATGAGCCAAAAATATTGTTTCTTGATGAGCCGACTGTTGGCTTAGACCCTCAGACGCGAAGGCATATTTGGGAATATATAAAGAAATTAAATGAATCAAAGCGTGTTACCGTTATATTAACAACGCATTATATTGAAGAGGCGGACTATCTATGCGATAGAGTTGCATTTGTAGATCATGGAAAAATTGTAGCATTAGATACACCTAAAGCGCTGAAGGCAAAAATGGGTGGGGATATAATTTCTCTTGGGGTGAATATGAACGGCAGCCTTTTAGAATCCAAATTTAAACATATAAAAGGGGTAAAAAAGATAGTAACCCATGACAATTATGTAGATATAACAATAGAGAATGGCGAGCAACGCATACCTGAAGTTGTAAGCATTGCGGAATCAAATAAAATTATAATAAATTCGGTAAATCTTCACAAACCAAGTCTTGAAGACGTGTTCATATACTATACTGGTAATAAGATACGTGAAGAAGAGGGCAGTTGGAAGAACAATATACGCGCAGTAATGGCAAAGCGGGGCAGATAAAAATGGAAACAAATGTGATTTATGTATTATGGTTACGTGATATGAAGCGTTTTGTCCGCGCAAAATCTAGAATCATAGGCATGCTTATGCTTCCGATACTATTTCTTTTAGGTTTGGGTCTTGGACTTAACGGACTTGTTCATCTTAGTAGCGGCAGTTATCTGGAATTTGTTGTTCCAGGTATAATTGGAATGTCTCTGTTATTTACCTCTATATCCTCTGGTACTGCTGTGCTCTGGGATAGGCAGTTTGGCTTTTTAAAAGAGATAATGGTGACGCCAAATTCTAGAACTTCTGTTGTAATAGGCAGAATGTTGGGCGGTGCAACAACTGCAATGCTACAGAGTATAATTATAGTTGTCATATCACTGCTAATAGGATTTGTGATACATTTTTCACTTCTTAATATATTTGCATTGGTGTTTATGTTTCTCACTGCAGCTACGTTTATAAGTATAGGGCTGGTTTTTGGTTCCATAATAAATGATTTTCAAGGTTTCCAATTGGTTACAAACTTTGTTACAATGCCATTGTTTTTTTTGTCTAATGGAATCTTTCCTTTAAGCAGCCTGCCAACATTTGTACAATATATTTCATATATAAATCCACTGACTTATGGCGTAGACGGATTAAGAGGTACATTAACAGGCAGTTCAACATTTCCAATAATATTAGATTTTATAATGCTTTTAATATCTCTGATTATAACTATATCAATTGCTTCGTATGCATTTAAGAGAACGGAAGTGGGTTAATGTTGCATTTTTTATTCACGTACACTCAAATTATATATTTCAAATGCAGCGGCATAGTGATATAATCAAAGTTTATAAATATCTCATATGTTAATTAATAGCGGGTATACTTATGTATGAGTCCGATACTTCAAAAAATAGGATGAAAACTGGCATAAATGGATTAGATAATATGTTGAATGGTGGAGTGCCATTAAATAATCAGGTTGTTATAGCGGGTGGGCCTGGTGCAGGAAAAACGTTGCTGTGTTTTGAGGTTGCATACAAAAATGCAAAGCTCGGAACTCCATCAATCTTTATAAGTTTTGAAGAGGATTCAAAATATTTGCTTGATAACATCAAAGAGGCATTTTCAGATTTTAATGACATTGATAAATTGATTGCTGACAAAATGCTTGTCATTGGTGGACGGGATCCTGGTATAATGATTGAAAATTCAAATACTGCTGATAAATATACATTTGGGAAAGTGATGTCTGAAATAGAAAAATTAATAGTGGATAATAAATCCAAATTTGTTGTAATTGATTCAATATCGCTGCTTGGATTGCTGCTAGAGAATGATCTTGATTATAGAAGGTCAATGGTTACAATGTCCTCAAATTTAAAAAAATTAAATGTTACTGCATTTCTTATTATGGAGATGACAATAGCAGATAGAGATCACATGCGTTACTCCCCTGAATTTTTTATTTTTGACGGTATAATTACGCTTTATATGCAAGGTGAAAATGACAAAAGAGCGTTGAACTTGGAAATATTTAAAATGCGCGGGACTAACCATAGTAGAGCTGTATCGCCATATGAAATAACCGGTGGTGGCATGCGTGTATTCACAATAGAATCTTAATGAGATGTATAAATGAGTGTTAAGCCAAATGCCAAATTACAACATGTAAAAAATGCAAAAAACACAAAAAATGCAAACGCAATAATAATATTTGGTGTATTAGCTTTACTTTTATTTATTATAGCAATGGTTCTCACATTTTCAAGAGGTCAAGAAAATCAGACTTCTTGCGCTGGGAAACTAAATAATAACATAAAGTATAATTGCTATTTATCATATGCGCTAAAAAGCGGCAATGCAACAATATGTAATGAGCTAAATTCTACTTATGCTAATGATTGCATACTTTATGTTGCAACTAACTATTCTAGTGTTAACGATTGTAATTTAATAGGAAATAAAACTGTGAAACAAAATTGCATATTTAATTTAAGTATATTAAAGAATAATCCAGGATATTGCAGTTATTTAGACGCAAATGCGTATAGTCAATGTATATACAATGATGCAAAAGCTGAAAATTTTACTAATTATGCCCTTTGCAATAAAATTACAAATTCCTCCCAAAAAAACATATGTCTATCTACCTATTATTTTAAGCTTACTTACTCCTCAGGGGGCAATTATTGCGGTTATATAACAAATAAACCAAACTATTCGGTATTATATAATATGATATATTTTACAAATCAAAATATAACTGCAATAAATAATGCCTATCAATATACCTACTACAATATAACACCATATGCGTATTGTGTGTCATATGTTGCATACATATCAAAAAATCAAAATTTATGCAGTACATTAAATAGTTCTAATAACACATTATGTAAAAGCGCGTTTACCCAAAAAATATTAAATACCTCTATATCTAATGTTAAAAACGAATGCTTAAATCAAAATGCGACGCTAAGGAGTTTGTGTTTATATAGTATTGAGATATATACCGCAACTACAAGCAAGAACGTATCAGAATGTATGCAAATAAACAATACAATGTATCAATATAGCTGCATATCAAATATTGCGCAAACATATAATGATTTAAATTATTGCACATACATAAACAACGATTCTGCAAGGTATGATTGCAATTTGCTCCTTGGCAATTATTCCTGAGTTTTTCGAGGTTTTTAATTGGACAATAAACTAAAAATAGGCATAATAACATCAGTGCGCAGCGCATATCCCTCAAATATTAACGAATACACGATCATATCAGAAAATTCACTACATTACCTGTCATCTGATAAAAAATTAGATCTATACGAAAAAATACAATTTGTTTGTACTGAATCTGGAGCAATAAGTAATTTTGAAAGCCATGGCATAGTCACAAGGGAGGAATATGATAAATTAATCGAGGAATTGATAAACAAGGTGGGCATAAATTTAAATATCTCAAATATTCATGAACGCTATAAAACTTTTAAATACTATGAAATCTTAAACAGCATGTTAAATAAAATAGAACAGTCCTGTAAAAATCTCTTGCGTTACCTGTTGTCTGGTGCGCCGTTTGTTATACGTTTTCATGGTGATGGAGATGGTTCATGTGCTGCGCTTTCATTATATTTATCATTTCAATCAATTTCTGAAAGATTTAATTATGAAACAAAAAATATGCGGTGGGTACTTAACAAAGGTATAGATTATAATACAGAATCTCTCTATCACGACGAATCATTTTTTAATTCATTTAAGTGTGTAGAAAAACCTGTAATAATAATAACAGATTTTGGAACGTCAATTGATAGTAATGTTGCTATAGAAAAAGCACTTAATTCATATGCAATATTCTGGCATGACCACCATCCAATAAGCGAGAATTTTATCGGTGTGAGGATATTTGATTATATAAATCCGTTAACTTATAATGGCAGTGCGGATTTTACCGCGGGATTATTATCAACAATTTTTGGTGAATGTCTTTCTGGAATTATACTTGACGATATAAGAGAAGCTTCGCTTATAAGTGATTTCAGTGAATACGCGGACAAAAGCAATAATAATGCATCAAGAATTGCGTTGGTTTTTGATTTTATAACGGGGATAAAAAGTTATGTTGGATACCTTGATGGTCCGATAACACCAAAATATCTATCAAAAATAATAAGTGATAAAGAACAATTTAACTCAATATACTCATACGCAAATAATATGTTGAATGATGCAATTGAGATAGGAGTATCAAAATCTAAGATATACCAAACAGATGAAAATATTAAAGTATATGTATTTAATTTTGATTTTGTCGCTGAAAAATATGGTGGGTATCTGCTTCCTGGAAGGTATAGTTCAAAATTGCATGGCTATTTGGAGTCTATAAATAATGAACCTATAGTGACTATGGTTTCATTTGTTAATTCTATATCAATACGTGTCAGTAAAACTATATCAAGTAAAATAGGTTTGCTTAAGATAATAGGTTTGTTAAAAGATGAGAATATATTTATTACGGCTGGAGGGGGGCATCAAGAGGCCGGCAGCATAAGATATGAATCAGATTATAGGTTGCAATCTCTAAAAGCACTTTTGAAATTGTTTGGCATACAAATTTCAAATTAATAATAAATACCAAAAACTTTATTAATATTATTATCTAAATGGATAGCGTTGTATCGAATGCCATTCAAAAAATATATATTTAAAAAACCCACATCTGGAATAATATTGCTTCTAATTACTGCTGCAGCAATAATAATATTCTATAATATCGGTTCTATTATACCAGGTATACAGTACATACTTAATCCAACGGGTCAGATTGTACTTGCTAATATAATACTTATATCATTTGTATTGGGGCTGCTTCATGGTATAACTCCAGATGAACATACATGGCCAATAACATTTAGCTATGCTGTCGGAAGTTATAGCAGCAAAAAAGGTATGAAAGCAGGTTTTGCTTTTTCATCTGGTTTTACTATACAACGGGCATTTCTATCAACTATAGGATTTTTAGGACTAGCTTATATTTATAAGCAATATAACCTGGATGGACCAGTGTATGTTTTTGTTGGAATAGCTATGGCAATAGCTGGTATGTATATACTAAACAAAAAAATTGATTTACATTTACCTTTTGATCACTTGCTTGGTAGTAAACTGCATTCAAAAACTGCCGAAATAAAGAAGATTTCAACAAGTCCAAAAGAAGTGCCGCTTAAAATGGCAGTAGTACATGGTCTTATAGCTGGATTTGGGTTTGGAGCATATGCTACTATTATAGTATTTATATTAGCACCGCAGGTTCCAGGTTTAATATACGCACCGCTGCCTGGTTTATTTTTCGGGCTCGGAACCATGGTAATGCAAATAATATTCGGGGCAGTATTTGCATTGCTTGCAAGGCTAAAAAGTCTGACTGAAAAACAGGTGAGCTATGTGGGAAGAAAGACTGCAGGAAGAACGCTGCTATTTGGCGGTATAGCGTTTGCTGTAATCGGAGCATTAATAGTTGGTTTTCCGTTTATAGATAATATCGCCATCAGTACAGGCAATCCTATACCTAATTTAGATTCACTTGGCGTATCAACATTACTTGTTTTAATTGTTGTGGGTGTTATAGGAATGAGTAGCTTGGTATTAGGGTTTAGGGAAATAATGAAATTAAATGTAGATAAAAATATTAACGTATAAAGATGATGTGAAAATTATTTAAATAAATATATAATGCGCATGGATGGATGTTCTGCGACTTATTTTTTAAAAGGATAATATGTCATCTACTATTATTTTTAATAATTTTAATAATTTTAATATTATAATATTACAAATAATAGAAATATTTTCATAATAAATAGAGATTTGCCGCAGGCAGGATTTGAACCTGCGACTTTCCGGTATCTGAGATATACTCTTCAGCCGGACGCTCTCCCACTGAGCTACTGCGGCAAAATAAGTATAATATATACAATTACTTTTATATCCCTTTGCACAACCCATACTATATATTATTGATGTAAAATCAAGAAAGGTATAAATTATTAGGAATATATTTAACAAAGTGAGCGGGAAATCCCACATTCTTCAGAGGTGGGATGAAAGCGAACCGCAGAAAAGTGTATAAATATGAATAATGATATAAAATATATGGAACTGACAAGAGCCTACAAGTTCAGAATCTATCCTGATGCAAAACGTCAGAAAGAGA
>JAJZJI010000042.1 GCA_021828345.1 Microcaldota archaeon | reverse complement strand
CTTTGTTACATTTGCCATAATATCACTCTTTTCTACAAAGTCTCTTCGCACTCTCATCCGCTCTTCTTACAAGCTCATCCATATCCATGTTCAAAATATCAATATCACTTCTGGGAATTCTAACTTCTTTTTTTGCATTTTCAATCAATTCCACGATCTGATGATGGTCATTTTCTGTTGCAATTTCCTGCGCCGTCTTTTCATTTTTATTTTTCGCATCCACATCTGCGTCCATCTCAATCAACATCTTCGCAATTTCAATATGTCCATCTAAAGTAGTCCAATGCAGCGCCGTATATCTCTCATTATCTTTCACATCCACATCCGCCCCCTTTTCAATCAAAATCTTCACAATTTCTACATGTCCTTCTCTAGTAGCAACATGCAGCGCCGTCCACCCATTATCCTCCTTCGCATCCACATCTGCCCCCTTCTCAATTAAAATATCTGTAATCTCAACATTTTTTATCGCAGCAGCATAATGCAGCGCCGTCCTCCCCCAATTACTCGTCGCATCCACATCCGCCCCATTTCAACCAAAACTTTTACTTTATTAGTATCGCTATTTTTTACAGCGCATATTAATTCATAATTAAGCTCTTTTTGCATCGGTGTTAACTTTGTTACATTTGCCATACTCTCACTCCTTGTTGTAAAATTTTGTTCGGTAAAATTCTATTTCGCTCTTGTTTTTTCTTTAATTGATATATTTAATTTTACTATCTGTTCCCTATCAACAGACCATGGGTTTTGTAGTGCTAGTTCATTAACTCGTTTATCCCCTATAGTTGGAGAACTATTTAGGTCTAATGAATCTATAACATCATTACTCTTCAGATATCTTCCTATTAGGAGCTTTAATGCTAATTCCGAGGCATATTTAGTACTTTTATTTCCATACTTTTCAATCCAATTCTGGTTTAATCCAATCAAATCTGCACTCAAGACAAATGGTGCTATAGCCACGAGGTCTCTTAATTCGACTTGTACATTTTCATTATTTGTTATATACCCGCTATATGCAGCAAATGCCTTTGCAAAGCTAAATAAATTTAATGTTGTCCTATCTGAAGGCGTATGTAGATTGCCACATATACCCAAATCCTCTTTTATCGCTTTACAACCATCACATAATTCTGGTGAAAAATTATCAATGCTGGTTTTACTTCCATCATGTGATTTATAGCAATTATCTAATCGTCCAAGATAAATACCAAAACGTATAGAAGAATCACTTATGGGTATATCATTTACTTTTTTATATAAGCGTTTTAATTCTTCAAATAAATCAGTTTTTTTTGGCTCATTTACCGCTCCAAAACCTCCACGCATTAGTAATTTACGTCTATCATCCTCTGTAGGTTTATACATGTCAAGATCTAACTCTAAAGGAAATCTGTCTCTGTTTGCTGCATCTATATTAAATGTTCCGCTATATCTATGTCCGTCATTAATTGTGGCCACTTTAAATTGGTAGCGTTTACCTTCATTTATTTGAACACCAACATTAAATGTAGCCCCTCCACTAGATACTATAGTGCCATTAGTTAGCCATCCCTGCAAAATATTGTTTAGTTGTGCAGGCGCTCTGTTATATTCATCAATAAGTATTGCTGGTGAGGTTATATACCTAGTTTCCTTTACAGAATTCTTAAGTGTCTCACCGGACTTTATTTTATCGAAATCTATATCAAGAAATTTTGTTATATCAAGGCTTGTATCTATTTGTAAAAATGCTGCTCTGTCACCAAATATACTATTCAGTGCACCATTAGAAAAACTTGTTTTACCAGTACCTGTACCTCCTTTTAATAAAAGATTGTTTCCAGATACCATAGCTAAAAGGAAAAAGTCGCGTATATCCACAGGTATATTAATTGAACCATCTGAATATTTTATAATAATACTGGAATGGTAAAATCCCCGTGTACCATCATTTATTGCCTCTCTTAAACACTTAAATTCATTGAAATTCATAGATATCACATTATATAAGGGAATAAGTGAGTCGGGTAATATTTAAAGGTATTTGTCAGTTAAAAAAAGGTATTTAAATGTATTGTTTTAAAATTTACCTTTAGTAAAAGATAACGTTTAATTGATTATTGCAACATTTAATTAATATACGATTATATGTGGTAAATATTTACGTGTATTTATCGATTAAGATGACACAAAATCTTTAATATTAAATAACTATTTAATGTATATTATATATTATGCAAGAATCTGTTTCTACTAATGAAAGTACGCAAACATCAGAAGTATTCGCCTTAGAGGGCGCTATAATGGAATTGGATTATCTCATAATTAATGGCGCCGCAAAAATACGAATAATGGTAAAATGTAAGGATGGCAGTTCGGAGGAAATATTTGATAGTACCTTTAAACCCTATTTTTATCTAATACCAAATAAAAATATACAAATATCTGATGTATCCGAAACAGAACTTTATGATAACGGTCGAAAAATATCATCCACTAAAATCGAGGAAACAAAAAAAGAATTATTTGGCAGAGCGGTAAATGTATATAAAGTATATGTGCAACTTCCTTCAGATGTACCAAAGCTTGCTGCCGTCATGTCTAAATATGGTAGAAGATTCGAATATGACATACCGTTTGCAAGGCGTTATGCACTTGATAAAAATATAATACCATTCAATCTTTATTCATTTAAAATGTTAAAAGAAAACAATAAATTAGAATTAAAGGAATTTGAAGAAATGCATGTGCCATTAGAGCCTCAACTCAATATACTTTTTTTTGACATAGAAACATATAATCCTTTAGGTGTTCCACGCCCTGAAAAAGATCCAGTTATAATGATAAGTTATTCAATAAAATCAAGGAAAAAAAATGAGACCAGAGTAATAACTTTTAAAAAAATAGAATTACCATTTGTTGATTATGTGCCAGACGAATGTGCAATGTTTGAGCATTTTGTTAATATAATTAAAGAAAATGACGTAGATATAATTACCGGTTACAATTCAGCTAATTTCGACATCAGATATATGCTTGAACGCGCTCAGGCATTAAAAATAAACTTTAATCTATCTAGAGGATCTGGCGATACGAGAATAGAGCGGCATGGTCTTGTAGATAAAGTAAAAATTGGTGGTAGGGTCCATGTTGATATGTATCTAGTGGTAAAATTTATATCTGTTGTAGGGGCAGCAGAAAATCTACTAAAGCTAAACAGTTATACTCTGAAAAATGTGTACGAAGCTATAGCTGGCTCTGAAAAGGTAACTGTTGAAAAATTAGACATATTTAAATTATGGGATGGAACAGAGTCTGAACTAAAGCTGCTTGCAGAATACAATCTTGCTGATTCACATGCTCTTGAAACTGTTTATAACAAATTTATACCTATAATGATAGAATTGTCAAGGACAACTGGTAATGTATTAAGTGATACTGCGGTATCAACGACGGGTCAGTTGGTTGAATATATGCTGATGCGCTATGCCTCAATGTTTAATGAAATAGTTCCTAATAAGCCAAATGACGAGGAAATACGCGCCCGTATGTTAAATCCTATTGAAGGCGCCTATGTTAAAACTCCTGATCCTGGCGTTTATGAGAAACTTGCAATATTCGATTTTAGAGGATTATATCCATCTATAATAATAGCCCATAACATAGATCCATCATCCATTTGTGAAGACTGTATGGATTACCATCTCTCACCTATAAATACAAAATTTAGCAAAACCAAAAAAGTTGTGACCCCTATAATATTAAAGCAATTAATAGAGCAGAGATCAACTGTCAAAAAAGAATATAAAAAGAATCCCGATAATATATTCTTAGGTTCCAGATCTCAAGCATTAAAAATTGTATCAAACTCCTTCTTTGGTTATTTAGGTTATCCAAGATCTAGGTGGTATTCAAGAGAATGTGCAGGTAGTGTTACTGCATATGGTAGGCAGTATATCAAAGATACCATATTAAAAGCGGATAATTATGGATTTAAGGTAATCTATAGCGATACAGATTCAATAGTTATACTGCTTAATGATAAAAGTGAGGAGGACGCGCTTCAATTTATGAAAGAGTTTAATAAAAATCTACCAGAGGGTATGGAACTCGAATTGGAAGATTTTTACGTAAGAGGATTATTTGTTGGAAAAAAGACCGCAACTGGGAGCGCAGGTGCAAAGAAGAAATACGCAATGATAACAAAGAATAATAAAATAAAGATACGTGGTTTTGAACTGGTACGTAGAGATTGGTCAAGAATAGCACGTGATACTCAAAAACGCGTTCTTGAGACTATATTAAAAGAAGGTAGTCCACAACGTGCAGCTCAAATAGTAAAAGATACAATAATACTATTAAAAGAGGGTATGGTTCCCTTAGATCAATTGGCAATAAATACCCAACTTAGAAAGAAGATAGATGATTATGATTCAAAATCACCAGAATTAGGTGCTGCGAAAAAGGCTGTAGATATGGGGCTTAAAAAGAAAAGCGATATGGAAAGCGCTGTGATAAGTTATGTCATAGGGAAGAGTGGAAATACTATATCAGACAAAGCGGTTTTATTAGAGTTCGCGAAGGACTATGATATTGATTATTATGTTAATCATCAGGTAATGCCTGCTGTGATGCGAATACTAAAAGAACTAAATTTTGAAGAGGACGAGCTAAAATTGTCAGGAACTCAGAAAAAATTATAAATTATATATTAAATTTATTATAGATGATAAAATGACTGATGATATTATGAATGAAAAACTTTTAGAAGAAGTTGGGCATATCTCATATAAAGCATTGCAGCATGCAAAAACTCTTGTTAAACCGGGTATGTTGGTGAAGGAGGTTGCAATAGCTGCAGAAAAATATTTAAGTGATGAAGGATATTCTCCAGCATTCCCAATAAATTTATCTATAAATAATGAGGCCGCTCATTATACCCCATCATTTGACGATGAGCGAATATTTACCGAAAATGATATTGTAAAAGTAGATTTTGGAGCGTATAAGGATGGTATATCTGGAGATTGTGCTATCACAATCGATCTGTCTGGAAAAAATGGAAAATTAGTAGACGCTGCTCATTATGCATTGGAAGGCGCGCTTTCTAAAATAAAAGCGGGTATTACTTCATCAGAGATAGGTAGAGAGATAAATGCCGTACTATTAAAATATGGCGTTAAGCCCATACAAAATCTCGGTGGTCATGGACTTGATGTAGATAATTTACATAGTGGTTTTTTTATACCCAATTATGATGATGGAAGTGTGGATATTTTAGAGGAAGGAATGGTAATATCTATAGAACCATTTGCTACTAATGGCAGGGGTATGGTAGCTGATAGTAACAGGTGCGAAATATATAGTTACGTGGAGAGTGTGCAACCAAGACTTAATTCATCAAGAGCACTCATTAAGAATATAGAAGAGCACTTTAGTAGTACCCCGTTTGCGGTGCGTTGGCTTGCAAGTGAAAACGAATCGCATTTTGGTATATACTCTGGAATAAATGAACTGTTAAAACTTGGTGCTATACAAGCGCATCCAATTCTTGTAGAAATTGGCAATGGGATGGTATCACAATCAGAAGTTACAGTACTTGTGGAAGCTGGTGGATGTAGAGTTCTTACAAAATAATTTATATATAAATTAAATAGGTTTATCGCTACGTGCATTTATTATTGAAGTTATCTGTATGTTTTTATCAGATTTTAGTTTTTCAAATATATCATTGATCAAATTTTTATTTGTTGCTAAACCAACTCTAACGCGCCAATCAGCATCGTTAAATAAAATTTTCTGATGCTCAATATTCTTAGTTACTGATGCATAAATTGCACGTATATTATAATAGGGATAGTTTAGCAGTGCATTCGCATACTTAGGATCATTGGATAATTCGTTAGCGATATCAAAACTTATAAAATGTAGTAAACCTTCGTTATGTTCTCTGTCTAATATATCTTTGTAATATTTTATTGGATCAATCACGTTAAATTTTGCCTCCATTGTGGATTCTGTCATATAATCAAAGAATACTTAACTTTTATAATATTTATGTATTATGCAACGTTTATGTCATTTGTTTTTATACTATCTATGAATTATTTAAAAGATATTCAGCAACATTGCCAGATATCTCTTCAGCTGCCCAGAATGCCGTTTCGTATGTTGATGCACCTAAATGCGGGGTAATGAGTAAATTATTGTGTGATTTCGCATATTTAATTATAAATATATCACTACTACCTATAGGTTCATTATTATAAACATCAAGCGCCGCGCCACGAATGCGCTTTAATTTTAAAGATTTAACTAATGCGTTATAATCTACTATTGCGGCTCTTGCGGTATTAATTAAAATAGCGCTATTTTTCTTAAGAGAATATAAATAAATTTAATTCTAAATGCAATAGATAAATATGGTAAAACTAAAATGGCTTGGTCACGCGGCATGGCTTATAGAATTCAAAAACATCAAGGTCGTTATAGATCCGTTTCTTAATGGGAATCCTACTGCCTCTATGAAACCTGAAGATCTTACTAATATAGACTATGTGATGGTTACGCATAATCATCAAGATCATGTGGGGGATTCATTTAATATAGCAAAGCAGAACAATAGTAAATTTGTAGTGATGTATGATACTGCTGCTCTTGCACAGCAGTCTGGCGTACAAAATATCATTGGTATGAATAAGGGAAGTATGTGCAATCTTGGTAATATCGAGGTAGCACTTACAAATGCCATACATAGCGGTAATGAATCTGGAATTGTTTTGCGTGCTGATAATGTTACAATATATCACGCTGGCGATACCGCATTATTTAAGGACATGGAACTTGTAAATAAATTATATAAACCCGATATAGCGCTTTTACCTATAGGTGGATTTTATACAATGGGTCCCACTGAGGCAGCAGAGGCAGCAAAAATGATAGCCGCAAAGGTCACAATACCAATGCATTACAATACATTTGAGCAGATAAAGCAGGATCCATCAAAATTTTTGGAAATGTGTAAGGGCATAACAAATGTAGTTGTATTAAATCCCGGCGAAGAATACACTCATGAGTAAGGATCGCTTTTTTCTAATTCTTTTTTTATATTTTCTAAGACAAGTGAAATGTGCTCTTCACTTTCATACAGCTTTCTGGGCCACATAAATCCTCTAAGCCCATCTCCAAATTTTCTTGGAATTATATGCATGTGTAAATGAGGCACACTCTGACTTACAACGTTATTAACTATAATCAGTGTACCCTCCGATTTTGTGGCTATCTCTACAGCCTTTCCTACGTATTTAATATTAGATATAAATTTTTTTGAAATACTATCCTCCAAATCATATATTGTTTCAATATGTTTTTTGGGCACTATAAGTGTATGTCCGTAGAATATTGGGCGTATATCAAGAAACGCAAGGCTAATATCATCCTCGTATACTATATGTGCATCCTCATTTTTATTTATAATATTGCAGAAAGCGCATGTTTTTTTAATACTATTTTTCCGCATACTACCAACCAATTATATTAACTCAGATACATCAACCATTTTGCTAAAATCCTTCATTTTGCAACTGTCTAAAAGCATAAGTCTTATAGTGCTGCTATATCTTATTTTGACTAAGTAAAATTTTAGATATTTTACCCCAATAGCATTTACCTTTGAGCCTGGAAATAATAATTGCGCCTTTTTTAATATCTTAGGCGTATCTATACTCCCTAATATCTGGCTTTTTTTAAATGTAGCTATGGTTGTATTTAATTGCACTCTATCCGTCTCTATTTTATTTATTGGAATACTAAATTGTCCATCAACTTCCACAACTAAATTATTTGATACAAGCCTTGCTAATAATTTTGCAACAACAATTCTGCCCATCCCAGTAATCCTACATATATTTTCAATATCCATACTCTTAGATTTTGCTATAACCTCTAAAATTTGCGTTTCGTTCTTCTTTAATTCTATATCCGTATTAGGTATCCCTTCAAGTATCATTTTTTTGTTATTAAGAAATCTCATTGAGTTATTTATCATTATATAATGTATTTCAAAATCGGACTTTCTGCCTTTTGGGGTAAGTATTCTTAATTCTAATAATGGCATATAAACAGAAATTGGGTTTTCAATATCTGTTCTACGTAAATTAATGCCAAAAATGCTAGAATGTGATCGTGCATACTCCATCGCATCTTCTTCTGTAAATTCGGATGTTATTACATCAAAATTATTATCATTTTTTTCTATTTTATTATTAGGGTTGTTCTTATTTCCATTGCGTATATTATCTATTATGCCTTTCATATCAAATTCACTATTTAATTCTCTAACTAATGGCGTAGTGCCAATAGCGTTTAAACGTCTGCGTTTAACTTTGAATATTATATTACTCCCACTCCCAAACATCATAAATTCTCCTGATCCGAGTTTTGGTATATCTTTCATAATATTTTTATCATCAAATAGTATACTTATTGCGGAAAGATCATTCTCAAGCGTTAATTTACCTATAAATCCATAGCCGCACTGGGAGAGCACATTTTTGCTTATGTTTGCTGGTCTTTGAGTTGCAATTATAAGACCTATACCCCTTTTTCTACCACGTACACTTATTTCCTCTATTGGATTTAATTCCTTTTTAACTACCTGCGGTATAAACTTATCCGCTTCTTCTATCATAACAAGAAAAGGCTCTTTTATGCTATCTTCTATTTTATATAATGTTTCAAGAAATGTATAAACAATTCCTACCCTATCATATGACTCCGATACATCTAGTATTATCGGTGTATGTGATTCTATGGAACTTTTTATAATTCTACTATAATCAGAATCTAATTTTAAATCGGCATCCTTATTATCAGATACCCATATCGCATTAAAAATACTTTTTATATTAAAATACTCTCCTTCAGTATCAATAATCACAAATGGCATTTTTGCTTTGCATAACTCCTCTGCAATGACTCCCATTAAGAATGATTTACCCGATCCACTCTGCCCAATTATACATGAGCGCCCGGTCATAACCTGCTGTAATTCAATATCTACTGAATTAGATATGTTTACTTTCATAACTTATATTTCTAATGATAACTTTAATTAGTTTATTAATTAATATATGGAAATGAATCAAATATTATAGAAAATAATAATAAGCATGTTGGTTAAATATATAGTTATTAATGAGAGGGCTCGTAACTCAGGCTGGCTAGAGTGGCAGGCTTTTAACCTGTAAGTCGGGGGTTCAAATCCCCCCGGG
>JAJZJI010000041.1 GCA_021828345.1 Microcaldota archaeon | reverse complement strand
CTTAATGGTGACCGTAAGGCCAATAAGTGGTGAATAAAATGGGACTTTTTGATAAACTAGGAAAAGCATTGGGAACAGCAGGAGAGTTGAACATAGAAGACTATATGAACTCTGAAGAGATGGAGAATGTTGATGTGATGAATGAGCCAGCAGACTTTTATATAAAGCCATTGGCATTACAACAAGAATCAGATCTCCATATAATAGAGGAGGAGTTGCAAAAGAAGAATATAATACTTCTCAATATCTCAGAGATGGATAAAAGGCCAAATACTCAGAAAACTATTGTCGAATCCATAAAAGAGTATATAACAAAGATAAATGGGGACATAGCAAGGATAGATCAGGACAAAATTTTATTGACTCCTGCGAAAGTTAAGATAATCAAGAAAAAGAGAGCTGCCGGAAAGAAGCAGTAATCTTATTTTGTGGCAGGTAATCTGCCATGCTTTTTATTATATGAAAATCAGTTAATTGCACTAGTTTTTGCTGTGTGCGATGTTGGCTGTATTTATTTTTGCTCCTTTTTAGGTTTATAAAAGCTTATTGAGAGTGCATTTAACTCCTTTTTTGTTGGGTTTGCTCTTTTCAATATATGTTCAAATGTATTTACTACAGTCTGTTTGCTGCGTATGTCATCTCTATTTGATATGCTTTTTTTGAAGAGTTTTAATATTCCATCTAATTGCTCTACTGTGGCGTATGTTTTAGCTGATATATGCATATTATTTCTATGCAATACGTAGAGCATAATACCTAGCGCATGTGATATGTTTAGCACCCTATACCCGCTGTTTATAGGTATTGTTATTGTTGCATCGCATGCAGTTAATTCCTCTCTGGTAAGACCAGTGGATTCTCTGCCTAAAACAAGTGCTATTGTTTCTATATGATTTTTATTTAATATGTCATTTAAATTATCAAGGCTATAAACATTATATAGCGCGGCATTGGTTTTATGTGGTATGGCTGTGCTTCCGATGGTGAAACTACCTTTTGTTGCGGCGTTTATGCTTTTGTATGTCTTAATATTTTTAAGAAGGTCAACGCCATGCTTTGAATACATTATAGCCTTTTTGCCATGTATATCGCATTTTGGGTTTACAACGCGTATTGATCTAACATTGAAATTTTTAGATACCCTTGCAATATAACCCAAATTAAGCTGGTATGCTGGTTCTACTACTATAATGTCGATGATAAATTGCATATCTATACCATTAATAATAACAACACATTAACAAAATCAAATAACATATGTCCGAATATGGACGGGTATAGCGATTGGGTCTTTTTGAATATATAACCCGCCGCAAGACCAAAAGCAAGGGCAGCGACAAATTCTGCAATTGAAAAATAGCTAAGATAATGCATTGCTCCAAATATTATTGCGCTTAAAATTATGCCAAAACGCGGTACCATAAATCCTCTAAACAATATTTCTTCATTGATTGGGGCTATAAGGAATGCAAAAATGTAAAAATATAATGGAAAGTTAGAGAGTGTTGAGCTGACATTTGTACTTACTATATAACCCGTAATATACTCGACAATACCTGCAATTAATTGCAGACTAAAAAATAATATAAACAGCAATATGCCCATGCTAATATATCTAAGGGCTAATTTTCTTTTTGATATGCCTAATTCATCTACAATGTTCTTTAAGCGTTTTCCTTTGTATAACATGTATGTAAAAGCAATGAGTGGAAACATAAATGAAAAACTTATGCTTGAGAGCGCGATGGCGTTACCATAGTCCAAAACATTTATTGTATATAAATAAGGAATAAAAAATGTCAATACTATAGAGAGCCATAGTAGTATATATACTGTATATCTTATTGATATATTTTCAGGGCTACTCTTTTTTTGTTTCCTTCTTTTGGCTTTTGAATTCCGTATAACCACATTTACCACATGCAAATCTGTTAGAATGCTCTCCCATACCCGCACCACATTTTGCGCATGCCTTTACGGGTTTATATTTCTCAAAAGTCTTCTTTGGTTTTTCCTTTTTAACTGCTTCTGCCATACGAACACCTACTCTTTCTTATCCTCTTTTGGTTTTTCAGCTGCATTCTTTCCAGCAGCCTTCTCAGAACTCTTCTTTAATCTTGCAAGAATGTGTTTCTTTTCAAATTTTTCTATATCTGAGCTTTTTGCATATGCGTGTGCATATATTGTACAATGCTTTATGCCAAAACTCTGTTCAATTCCTGTAATTATGGTAGCATCTGGCTTTAAATTCATCTTCTTACAAAGCTCTCTTTTTGCTTCCTCATTTGATAATGTTCTATCATCAAGTGTAACAGAACACACAATTTCCTTTCTGTCAAATAATTTATTCTCCGTTTCTGATATAACATGTATATTCATAATATCACATAAAATATAATTTAATTTACTTTGGCAAATGCTCTCCTGCCCATGGCCTCAAGTATTTCAACCTCTCCTCCTGCCAAGAGCTTTCCCTTAAATTCATCTGGTATAGATAATGAGTATACCTCGTATGTTTCAAGGTCCATCAACTGCGCGCTATCCCCTTCTATAGATACGACTTGTGCCTTCTTTTTTGCTATTACTGGGGCCTCAACATCTCCATCTCCTGGTTTTAATAATGTCTTTTTTTGCCCATCAAATATGCCTATTGCTGTTATTCTCATTTTTGCAGCCCCATGTTTTCCCGGGGCGCTAGTCTCTATATCTACGACTCTGCATGGTATATTATCTATCAACAGATACTTTCCAACTTTGAGTTCCTTTAATGAGGTGAATGTTATTCCATCTTCCATAAAAATCATCACGCTTAACAATCCTAAAAGTAGGTTGTGATTTTATTCATATTTTAAAAGAAAGTATATATACCTTATCTTTTTGTTCAAACTATATAATTTATATCAGTAAATAAAAAAAGAATGGATAAAAAATGGCAATCAGAAGATTGCCTCCATACTATTTCTTGTGCTTGCTATAGTGCTTTTTTCCTTATCTGTGTATAATTTAACGCTACCTAATTTTGGTTTTACTCCTGTAATTATTGACATAACGTACACTTCGTTCTTTAGTTCTGGCATCATACGCGCGCCAAATATCACATTTGCGCTGTCAGATAAACCCTTTGTTACACCCTCTCCGAGCCTTGTTGCTTCCTCTATTGTGAGCGCTTCGCTTCCGGATACATGTACAAGTGCGCTTTTTGCCCCTTCTGTGTCATATCCCATTAATGGGTGCTCCAATGTCGATTTTATTGCATGCTCAATTTTATCCGCTCCAGATCCAGTACCTATATTTATTACGGCTGTTCCAGAATTGCCTAATATGGTTCTCATGTCCGCATAATCCAAATTTATCAAGCTTGGGAATCTTATTGTGTCTGTTATCCCCATTACTGCGTTTGATGTTACTCTATCTACTACTTCAAATGCTTTCTCCATAGGCAAATTTGGATAATAACTAAGCATTCTGTCATTCTCTATAACTATTGTAGAATCTGTGTTTTTTGTTAATTGCTCCAATGACCAGTTCGCCTTTTCTCTTCTGCTTCTCTCAAGTGCGAATGGGTATGTAACAAATGCAACTACGAGTGATCCTTGTTCCTTTGCCATTTGTGCAACTATTGGCGCCGTTCCACCACCAGTTCCTCCTCCCATACCCGCGCATAGGAATATAAGATCATAACCACTTATGGCCTTTCTTATCTCTTCGGCGCTAACCTCCGCAGCTTTTGCTGCAACCTCTGTATAACCTCCAGACCCAAGCCCCTTTGTTATGTCTTTTCCTATAAGCAACTTTTTATGTGCATTTACGATGCTAAGATGTTTAACATCAGTATTTATTGCTATGGTATCCGCACTTTTTATGCCATAGTTATATAATCTGTTCACTTGGTTAGAACCCATTCCACCTAATCCTACAACTGCGAACTTCGCAGTAAACTCTTCGAAATTTATATTGTTATCCATATTCCCACCCTAATGAAAATAAAAAATGAAAGGCTAGAAAAATCTAGCCGATCATCTCAAGATCCGAGTAAGAGGTTGTCTTCTTCTCCTCAAATTTGCTTATGATGCTTGAACCCTTTACACCTGTTATGATTGCAACAATTTCTATTGCATCCTCACCTGTAGGCATAAGGCGTGCACCCCATTTGACATTTGCGCGTGTGTCCATTTTTTCAGTTATTATCTCTCCGGCTTTTATTGCATCTCCTATTGTCAATGATGTATCCCCAGATATATGTATAAGCGCGCCAGTTGCACCCTCATAATCAACATCAAGCAATTTGTTCTTTAATACCTGTTCTGCAGCAATACCTACTTTATCATTGCCCTTTCCTATACCGACAGCTATAAATCCGACACCTTGGCCGCTCATTATAGATCTTACATCCGCAAAGTCAATGTTAATCATGCTTGGTTGTGTTATTGTCCAGACTAATCCTCCGATTGCTTTTGCAAGTATCGAATCAGCAAGCGCGAATGCCTCAGGCATTGGCAAGTTAGGTACAAGTTTTACCAGTCTATTGTTGTCTATTATTATGACGCTGTCGCTGTATTTTGTAAGCTCGCGTATACCCTCTTCAGCCTTTACCATCCTAACTCTTTCAAGAGCGAATGGGTATGTAACCATACATATAACAATTGCTCCTTGCTCTTTTGCAATCTGTGCGGCAACACGAATTGAACCTGTTCCCGTTCCTCCTCCCATACCCGCGCATAGGAATACGAGTTGTGCGCCACTAAATACCTCCTCTAATAGATGTCTGTCAACCTCTGCAGCTTTCTCACCAACCTTTGGGTCTCCTCCTGCACCAAGTCCGCGTGTTAAGCTTTTGCCTATTAAAACTTTTTTTATCCTATCATCAATAACTTTGAAATGTTGAGCGTCTGTATTAACAGCAACTAGCTGTGTTCCTTTTACGCCAGCTTTCAGAAGTCTGTTGACAATATTATCTCCAGCTCCTCCAAATCCTGCAGTCACTATCTTTATTTGATCCGATCCGAACTCCTCTATGTTCGATGTGGTTTGGCTCCCACTATTCTTTCCAAATACACTATTTACTAGGTCGTCCATTTAGTCACCTTTATTTCTAATATCATAACAAAGCTTTAAAAGCTTTATCTATATTCCGCTAATAGAATTGGTGTAGCCGAGGGAAAAACAGTTTAAAAATCCCTCGCGTTGCTGCGCACAAAATACTCTCGATTATATGAATAAATTATGTATGTGGCAATGTATAATTATTCAAAATATCTCCTGACTGGTTTAGTAGAATAACGTATGAATAGTTGGCATTTGACGAGGAATAGTTAACTAACCATATATTGTAGTATGTTTTATTTATTGCATTTGTTGTAATGCCATTAAATGTCATATTGTATGTACTAAAGAAATTTGCCGTCGCATAAATGCTATCATACTTATTTTTATTGATATAATTCACCAAAGGAGAGAATGATTCATTGTATGGCGTTGCTATTGCAATCGCCGGCAATCCTATTATATTATCTAAGATGCCTGCTTTATTTTCTACTCCCCCATAAACCATACATCTTCCATTTGAATAATTGGAGTATGTCGTCGTAGTATTAAGAAATCCTGTTGCTGGATAATCAAATTGCTGTGTTACTACTGAAGGACATGCGCTATGTTCACCACTAATTGTTCTTGCTATTATGGCCCAACTTCCTGGATGTATGCTTGAACTGGAAATATTTATTATGCTAATGTTAATATTTGGAGAATGCTGTTGGAAATCATTTATTATAAGCGCTTCAGCTTCGGATTTTGTTATCGGGGTATTTGAACTATTATAATTTACAGTAAAATAAAATGATACGACGAGTGCTATAATGATAACCACCACAAGTGCAGTTTTAGAGAGAAGATTCATATAATCACATTAATACATTCTCTAAAAGGAAAGAAAAGTCTAAAAACACTATCTATTTTTGTGAATGCTATTATTATTCTATAATCCGTACGATTAAACGCCGAAGATCGAACCAAAACCGGCTTCAGCCTTGTTATTTCTATCTTCAATGAAAGCTATTACTTTTTCTTCTGTATTTTTATCGGCGCGTTTTATACTGTTAAAATATTTTTCTAGTTTCTTATCTGCCTTATTCAAAAAATCATCGTTAGCCTTTAAGTACAAGTAATATTTTTCCTTTTCAAGGTTTAAGGTGACGCCATCAAGTATCTCATACTCCTGCCTTGCAAAGATAACATCAAAAAACACATCACTTTTTAATTTTGCGAGATTTTCAGATACGCGTTTATCTTCATCTGCCATTCGTTTTTTATCCTCTTCACTCATCTTTTTAGGATCATCATCGCGTCTATGTGGTATAATATTAGGGTCCAAATAAGGATCGTATGCTAACATTTTTTTAAGCGCGTCGATGTCAGAACGTTCGCATATGTACACGTGTGCAGGCATTCCAATTCACTCTAATAACTTTGCGTTTACTACTCCCTCTCTACCTGGTCTATTTGTAATTACGGCCTTGCCTAGATCTGTCGTTATAACAGAGCCCTTTGTCAATATGTTCTGCCTTGCAAAGTTCCTATTATCTGGGGATTCTGTGACTGCTTTTATTTGCACATGTTTTATGCCATTCTTTGTCAATAAATTTACAAATCCAGCATTTTTCATAACTGCTGTTCTATTGCCACCTCTTCTTCTAATAGTCTTTTTTTCATCCTTTTCGGATAATTTTGTGGCAGAAAAATAGTTTCCCGTTTCATGCCTCTTTCTATCCCTAAACTTAATTTTTCGCTTACCATTACCAATGCTCTTAGTCTTAGAGCTCTTATGCATCTGTATTCCAAACTGGCTCATCATATCACTTAAATAATTAATACAGCAGAAGCTGTAATCTATATTCTATTCAAAAACTTATTATATTTATTGTATTTTTATTATAAAACAAGTGTCATCATGGTATCAATAGATCAATTTATTGCAATAGATTTGCGTGTCGGGCGTATAATAAGTGTGGATGAACTAAACACAAAAAAACCTATGTATAAACTTGAAGTAGACTTGGGCGAGCTTGGAAAGAGAAATATTGCGGCAGGAATTAAAGCATATTATACTAAAGAGGAGCTCCTAAATAAGTCTATAATCGTAGTTGCAAATTTAGACCCAAAGAAAATAGGTGATATATTTATATCGGAGGGTATGGTACTTGCAACTGAAGATGCAAATGGGGTATCATTGATAACACCAGAGCGTGATATGCTACCAGGCAGCAGTGTGAGATAATTATTTATATATAATTAGTCCACTATACTCCAACAAATTTGAATTGTGATATAATGGGAGATGGAAAATTAGATAGGCTATTAATAGGTAACGAGGAATATGCATCTAGACACAGTGATTTAAGCTATCTAGCGGAAGGGCAGGATCCTAAATATATCGTGGTAATATGTTCAGATTCGCGATGTGACCCAGAAACAATATTTAATCAAAAACCGGGGGTTATATTCTCTGTAAGAACTGCTGGTGGATTGCTAGGGGAAAAAGGACTTGCAACAGTTCAGTTCGGAATAGAGTCATTTAATAATCTTGAATCAATATTTATAATGGGGCATACACGATGCGGTGCAGTTACCGCTGCACAGACAAAATTAAGGGATATAACATCAGGCAGAAAGCCAAAGGCACTTATAAATCCTTTAGGAAAGATTGTTGATGAGATATGCGCTAACATATCAATAAATGATCAGAATTTAAATGACCTTGACCATGCTATTATGGATAATGCTATAATGCAATGTAAAATACTATTTGAAAATTCAGACACAAGGCGCGTTATAGAGCGCAAAAAAATATCAGTGAGTTATGGTATTTATGATATTGCAACATTGCGCGTCAGAAATCTTTCAGAATTTCATTTTCAGAAAGTAGAATCAAAAAAGCCAGAAAAAGAAAAGAGTAAAAGTTAATTGTTTATTTTAATGCGTTCAACTTTGCGATTGCGTCTTCGCTTATTTTTGAAAATATCAGCTTTATCTCTTTATTAAAATTTATACGCTTATATAATTCGATATCTGCAATGCGCGCATCTTCTATATCAAAATAATCTAATATCCGTTTTGATGTGTCTGGTGTGAACGGATATAGTAAAATTCCAATATTTTTTATTATTAATATTAATGTGCTCATAACCGTGCTGAAATTCTTTGTTGATGTGCTGTCGCCTTTTTTTATAAGCGTCCACGGTTCAGTGCTGCTCATGAGTGCGTTGCCAAGTTCAGCCAATTCCACAACATCCTTTATTGCGCTGCGCATGTCCATATGTTCAAAATGGTATTTATAATTGCTGCATATGCTAATCATATGTTTATACGTAGGCATATCAAATTCAGATTTATCCCCTATTAGTTGTGCGTTGCGTTTTGCTATTGTTAAAACTCTATTAACAAGATTGCCTATCTTGTCATTCATTATGCTATCCACTACCTCTGTTAATACCTCAATAGAAAATTCGGTATCAGAACCGTCAGGATATAAATACATAAGGACAAATCTCCAATAATCTCTGCTTAATATATCAAGGGCGGTCTCAATGTTTAGCCCTACGCCCCTGCTTTTGGAAAATTTGACTCCTCGTGAATTAAGAAATTCTGATGCTCTTATCGTATCAACAAGTTTATAACCTAAATCTGAGCCTATTATGATGGCTGGGAATACAATTGTATGAAATTCTATATTGTCCTTACCCATGAATTGCACTCTTCGTATATGTTCATCTGTCCAATAATGCTTCCACTTATCTGTCCATTCTTTTGTTATGCCAATATAACTAATGACTGCGTCGAACCATACATAAAATACATAATTTTCGTATCCGCTTAATGGGACTGGGAACCCCCATTTTAAATTTCGCGTAATATCTCTTTGCTTCAATCCATCCGTTTCAATAAAGCTCAGTGGCTTATTTATAGCATTTTTACTCCAATCATTTTTTGATTTTTGCTCAATAAAATTCTTTATTTTAGGTTCAAGTTTATTTAATGCAAGTGCAAGATTCTTAACTTTTTTAAATTCGATGCTTTCTTTACCACATATATTGCAATGCGGTTTGATTATTTGTATAGGATCAAGTAACTTGTTGCAATCATCACACTGATCTCCACGTGCGTGCAAATTGCCGCAATATGGGCATGTGCCCTCAATAAATCTATCAAATAAAAATACGTTATCAAAATTGCAGTATGCTTGCATGTCCTCTTTTTCTACTATATACCCATTTTTTTTAAGCGCATTGAAAAATTCATATACGACCTCTTTATTCTGCTCAGTGTGTGTTTTGCCATAATATGTGAATTCAATGCCAAAATCTGTAAATAATTTTTTCATTTTTTCATGTATGTAATTAGCAATATCCTCAGGACTCTTTTTTTGTTTTAATGCCTCCAGCTCTATTTTGGCACCATGTTGGTCAGATCACATATAAA
>JAJZJI010000040.1 GCA_021828345.1 Microcaldota archaeon | reverse complement strand
TCTTGCAAGATTTTGAGACACATTTCCATTTAGAATATCTTGACCTTCACATATAGAAAATATATTGATGTTACTACCAGATGGTTGCACACAATAAGTATTATTATCAGTAGTCAATGTTGATTGACAATTTTTAAGAGTATTGTTATAAGATTCTATTAATTGCGTCAAATTATCGTTGCTAAAAACATTGAAGTAGATTCCATAAGCCGTATTGTTATATACATAAGATGTTCCCATAGATATTGATTTTGAAATACTTATGTTTAATTTTGGTATGCGATTAATTATAATAGAGAAATTATTGATTGAATTTGATATCGTAATTGATGAATTCCAAGAAGGAGTAACAGTTGTAAAGTATTCATCTATACATTTTTGTGTATTTATAGTAACATTAGTATAATTTGCAACAATGTTATATGTTTTTCCACAACTTGCATTAAGCATATCTGTGTATACTTTTGGTTTTATTGCAGGTGCTACAATGATATGATTTATGAAGTCTTCTCCAAAGTAATTTCCTATTATAGAAAATCCATTATATGTATATGAATTTCCAGCAACTAAAGTTGCATTTTGATTAATGTTGCTTATTATAACTTTCAATAGATTGTAATTAAGTGTTACATTATTACTAATATTTCTTGAACCAGTCAAATTAACAAAGCTAGAATTTAAAGTTATATTTGTAATTTTATGAGTTATAACTGGTATGACTAATTGAGTTTGATTTTTTGTAGTATTAATTATACTATTTGATGTAGAATATATAGAGTTTGTAGATATTAAATTGTGCAGAACAATTTTTAAATTTTGTATATTATTAGATGTTGACAAAGATACATTTGATGTAAGATTACCAAATGAAACTACTACACTATTTCCTGATTGAGACAATGTAGGAACTATATTGCAAATTAAAGTATTTGCTGTCTGGCTACATAGATTTGCAGAATAACTACTGTTTGCTAAAAATATTGTTATTAAAAGTACTGACAATATATACATTATTTTTTTCATATTATCTCCTAATTATTAATCTTCATTATTGAACATTCTAGATTTTTTATTAGAACCTTTCAAAAAGTCATATACTTCTTGATTATCTTTTAAACCAAGAGATTTTCTTAATTGAACTATAGCATCTTTTGGAGTGCTTTTTCTAACAAATTCTCTTGATATTCTTCTCATTTCTTGTATATCAGTAGGTGATACTTCATTAGAGAAGAACATTATTAACGGGTTTTCTCCTGATTTGATTAATCTTTTTGCTAAAATTCCTGAAACATCACCAACTCCATCTGTCCAAAAGAAATTAAAATAGACACCATCACTATCAATACTTTCTATTTGAAGGTTTGGTCTTTTTGAAAATTCATTGGTTGTTATTGCAGATTTCATTGTTTCCATTAAAATTTGGTCGCCAGTATTAGTTTTCATTATCAGATTCCACACATCAGCATAGTCTAAAAGATAAATATTATCTGTATTGTTTGGTAGAAAAGTTAATGCCATAATAATAAAAAACACACCAATAATAATTACGAAGAATTTTAATGTTGTTATAAGTAATAATCCAGCAATTATCATAGCAATGATTTTTATTTTTAGTCGCTTAGATATGCTTTTTGATTCATCACTTTTAACTCTGTCATAATTCCCTTTTGTTATTTTTTGGGTGATACTATCAGTTGACATTTAACGCACACACGATGTGAAAGAATTTGATACTGGGTTGTAGTACTACAAAACTCTGGTACCGTCGGTAAAACTCAGTATTCTCAACATTCTTTTTTATTTAAATAATAATCACTTGGGCAAGGGTTTATAAACCTTTTTAACCAAATATATCCGAAATACGTTTGAAAAATGAATTTTTAGCATCAACAGAAAATTTGGAAATGTCAAGGACACTTTTTAATAAGAACGTGTGTGTGTGATGTGCTGTATTCATATGAACCACACATAAGCTGTAGTGATGGGATGATAGATTTACCAGCAGGTTGGAGAAAATCAAGTAGGAGAAGATTCATATTTAGAGGAAAGGGTGTTAAGGTAAAAGTAAAAATTAGCAAACGCAATGATGGATTTAAAGTATTTTACAATATTATTTTTTCAAATAAGCCAAAAGAAAAATATAAACAAATTGGAAACAATTTTGTTAATCCTACTTCTGCAATAAATTTTGCGAACAAAAAGATAAATGATGGTGAGTTCACAAAAAATTTAAAAGAACTGTATACAGATACTACTTCTGCAATTATTGTGCCAAATAACGATATTAAAAATGAAATTGTAAATGAACTTAGTAAAGAAGGAATTACGTCTTATCATTTAAAAAAGAAAAATCCAATAGAAAAACCTATAGAAAAACCTGCAGAAAATTCTAATACTGAGCATGAAAAATATCCTGTATATCACATTATGGAAAAATTTGATGGGAAATTTAAAAAAATTAGGTCATTTTTTAATGAAGAATCTGCTAAAGAATATGCTGATAAACTAAGTAAAGTTGGTAGAAAAATAAAAATAGAAATAGGAAAGGTATAAATATGCTCGCAATTAGTCAATTAACTATAGAAAAATATATGTATGCAATATCAGAAGGAGAAATTCCTGCTGAACCATATATGAGAGCATTCGCAAATTCTTGGATTCTTGCAAGAAGTGAAAATGCAAAATCTATATTATTTGCTTCTGGTATTAGATTAGTTAATGAATATATTAAGAAGTATGGTAAGAGATTGTAGATATTATCAATACTATTAAGGTGTTTATTTGCGTGTTCCAAAAGAAAAAAACAGACATAGAATGAGAAAGAACTTATATAATTTATTGTTAAAAAATGATGAATTATCTAATAATGTTAAAAAATCAATTTTAAAATTTTATAACCAAGTTGCAATAACTGAACCAGAAACATATGAAGATATTCAAATTATAGAACATGCTAAAGTAATTATATTACTTATTAATAATGATACATTATATAATCAATCAAAAATATCATATTGGTTGAATGTAGCATTTACACTTGATATGATTGGTTTGCCGAAATATAATTTAAAAACATTCATAAGTTCATATGTAAAACTATAATAGTGATTAAAATGTCAGCTGGAACAATTCGTTTAAAATCAAAAAGTATACAAACTGTAGTTAGTATTTTAAATGCACGAATTAGAAGTTATAATGATATATATAATAACTACAAAACTATTTTAATAAATTCTAATAATCATGAAGAATTAGATTATGAAGATGCAGAATTTCGTGCTGATAATGGTGCATTAATTAATGTTACTGCAATAGCAATAAATCAAAGAAAAGCATTTGGTAGAATAACATATGGTATAACAATATATAAAGGATATATTAAAAAAGAAGGTAGGAAATTTTATTTATATGCACAAAAAAGAACTGATAGAGAATTATCTAGTGATTTAAAATATATTTATGATACATTAGGTAGAATATTAAACATTGGTTGATTATTTGGCTAAAATTGTTATAACGTTAAATTTATCTGATGCTCAATTCCAATATTTTAGACATTCTAGAAAATATACTTTTGTTGATGTTGTCAAAAATGCGTTTAAAAATGAAGGAATTAAAATAAAAACAATAAAAATTTTTGGAACTACATCAAAAAATATTAATGATTAATATAATAATACTTGCCAGCAATTATGGGCTGTCTCCCAGCAAAGAAACTTATGATGAGTGATGAAATGTCAAACGTTAAATTGTTCAAAATAAAAAAGTTTAAATATGTAAATCCTCATGAATGTGAAATTTGTGGAGCAGAATCAAAAATTTTATATAGAGTTGGAGATATTTTTTCATCAAATTTTGTTTGTCCAAAATGTTTTGATTTTGCTAAAAAGGCAAATATGAAAAAGATTTGGGAAAAATTGTCAAAAATTGAATTTATCAATTGATAAACGGCTATCTAAAGTCGTCAAATATACTGGTGTGAGCTACGTCAAATCTTCCTATAAATTGAATGAAGAAAACTATACCATATATTGTAACTTGCATATGTGAAAATTCTTCATCTTTTATATAGATTACGTGGAATGTGCGTTAGATACACATAAAGAAAAAAGAGCACCAACACTAAAAGGTGAAAAAATGTCTAATAAAAATAAAAGAGCAATCGTGTTTGGTAATATGCAAGGAAAAAGTAGCAATCAATCAATTGCACTAGTAGCATTCGTCGTTTTGGCAGCAGTTGTTGTAGGTGGAGCATTTGTATACTTCATATCTGTTCCAGCATCAATTGGAGTAAGAACAACAACTACACCTTCTCAAAGCAATCAGAATGTTGGCACTGGTACGTGCCCATCAACTGGTTCTACTACACTGCATTTCTTGACTGCATACTATAATACACAGAACATACTAACACAAGTAAACACATCTTGGTCACTATACATACAGGGACAGCCTGCGTCGTATAGTTCAGGAACAACTCTTGCATCAGGAACATCAACTGCAACAGTCCCGTGTGGTTCTGTCGTATGGGCATTGTTCGGTGATGGAAGCACATACTACTACTCTCCTTTCCCAGTCCAATCAAGTTCAGGAACATTCTTCCCAACAGGAGAAAATGTAGGACAAACATCTTCATATAATCTATATGATTATGCAATAAAACCAATGGCAACTCTAGCATCTGAAGTGTTCTTCAACGGAACAAGTTATAGTAGTACTGCTGCTAAGTACTTCGGTATAGGCAACGGACAAACTGTAACAGGAACATTCTCAGCACAAGCTGGAAACGGCTACTATGGTGATAACCAAATAGAAATCGTATTCGCATATAACAGCCTTGCAACTTATGCACCAACTCTAACAGGACCAAATGTGAATAGAATATCTGCGGTACTACCATCTTCAGTAACTCCAGAATTTGGTTCAACAGGAACAGGAGTTTCACTCGTAGCATATGAAGTACCAGCGATATCATTCTATAACTATACACCGACATATAGCTTCACTGTCCAAACAAAGACACTCAACTCCAACTCGTTAATAGCCAATCCAATCAATATATACATAAAGGACGGTAGCAACTTCGTAAACAATGGACAGGTAATGACTAACCAGTTTGCAAACCCGAACACACAAGCATCAATAGGACAAACTACTGTATCATTAACAGACGCAATTGAATTATATAGCTAATTAAGCTAGCGATTGCTCAGGGTGAGTTGCAAGTTACTCACCAAATTTATATTTATGATGATTAAAATGGAAAATAAACTTAGATTGGAATTAATGCTAGCTTTTAGATATATGGAAAAGAAGATAAAAAAGAAACATAATAATAGTTTTGCGATTGAATACGATATGAAAAAGTATGTGAGAAATAAAGCAGAACAATATATTAGTGGTTTTATGGTTGAATACAAATATCTAAATGATAAATTATTATATAGTATAGACATTCTTGGAGATAATGCCTTAATAACTGTTGATGAAGATTATGATGATAATGATGATGAAATTATATTATATTACATTAGATTGACTCCAAAGGGTAAAAAGTTTTTGGAAGATAATCACATGAGAAAATATATATTTTGATTATCATTTATAATGATGATTAAAGTGCCAGAAAAGAAATATGTAAAGTATTATAGAACAAAGGATTTAGGAAAAGGATACTATGCACACATAGCAGTATTGAACAAACTTGGACAAAAGAAGTTTGGAAGAAAGACATTTGTTGATAAAATTAGAAAGAAAGGAACAAAAATAGTAGAAAGAATATGATAATAAATTTGTGAATAAAATGGCATTAAAAGATTGGAAATACAAAGGTAGTAATAATAGAAAAATATATAAAGATTTTGAGTTTGTAACAAAATCCGGCAAATTTTTACAAGTATATTTTATTAGCAAGAATGTATATTTTGTAGAATTACAGTATAAAGATGTATCATTAATATTAACTAGAAAATCTAAGAAAAGTTCTGCAATAAAATTTGCAATGAAATATATGGAAAATAACAAATAGGAATTACAATAAAAAAAGAAAAATAGATGAAATAATAAAATATAAAATATATATTCTTATTCTAATTGGTGAATAATATGACTCCAGAACAAAAAAGATTAATAAATAGATTAAAAATGATGAAGAATTATCTACAGAAATGGGAACGAATTTGTAATGAGATGGGATATTCGTGGAAAACAACAAAAGCATACTTAAATGGAATAGAAGAAAAAATAGATGAAACAATAAAATATATTGGTGAATAGAATGGCAAAAAAATTGACAAAAGAACAGAGAATAAAAGGACTGACAGGATTGATTGCATATAATAGAAAACATGGAAGAAAAACTGAAGGATTAGAAATTGCTCTAAAAAGACTAAAAGGTTAGTAATTTATGTGGTAATACAATGAAAGATGTTTATCATTGGCTTTATACTGATAAAATAGAAAGACCTACAGTAGTTATAGACTTAATTAATAAAAATAGTGGATTATTTAAATGGTTTGATATAAACACTCGCTATACTTTAGATGGAATAGATTTTGAATCTGGTAGAAGAAAAAATCTTATAATGGTTATGAGAATATTGAAAAAAAATAGTTTATTAATGAATAAAATTAATGATGAACAGTTCAACATACTACATGTTTGAGTGATTAAATGAAAAACAAAAGTATCAGTATAGTTATTGTATTAGTGGCTGTATTGGCATTATCAATATCTTTATATTCATTAACTAATGGTAGTTTTAACTTTTTATCATTTGCTTCTACAAGCAGTAATTGTGGAGTTTCTATAAGTAATGTTCAATGTGCTGGTGAGGTAGGAGGAACAATAACATCATTAGAAAATGTTTATATAAATTCTAATTTTGGACCATTAAATGGAGAAGTTTATTTAGTTAATTTAGCACTTACTGGTGCTGGACAATATTTGACAGGAAGCTTTAATGCAACAGCAAGTCAAATTGCAAAACAAATTAATGCAAATGCTACATCAAACAATCAATATATTCAAATTAATGCAAAATTGAATAGCCAAAATCTTGTTATACCTTATACATATTTCTCTGGTGCTGGATTAGATATGCAAAAAATTAATCCGGTAATATTTAACTTTTCATGGTTTAGTGATGGTGCAGGACTTTTAACTACGTGTGCACAAATTCCTCAAAGTGGTAGTTTTACATCACAATATAGTCCTACATACCAAGTAAGTTGTTTCGGACCTTCTTCTATAACTGATTACAATAATGTATTGAGTGCATATAATGGAAGATGTGTAAATAGTGGTGGAGCAACCTTTTTGGTATCGCAGAATAAAACTTCTGTATTTGGAAGCAGTGTAACTTGGAGTTCAGCAATACAAGTAGAATGCCTTAGTTTAGTATCAACTCAAGTTGGACAAGTTTATCAGTCTGGTTCTCCTTCTATAGCTGAAAATGTTTCCGTGTTTTATTCTAATTCAACATTTACAAAAACATTATATTTATCATCAACTGTGCCAACATCATCATATGATAATATACTTCTTGCCCAAATTTATGGTTATAATATTGGTTCGTTAAATACATATATTGGAACAGAAGCACCGACTTTAATAGTGGATGATGGAACCGTATATATTACTAATTATGCAACTACTCAAGATATACAATCAATAGACCAAATTTCATCTTCAGCATATCAACCAGCAATAATTGGAATAAGCGGTAATTTCAATTATATCTATAACTTAAACTCTTTACAAAATGCTGTAAGTCAGCAACAGAATAATGTGAATGCCTTCTTGCAGAGTAAATTACAATCAGATTCACCTTACGGTAACATTCAGGTTGTCGGTGCAAATACTGACCAGCAATTATATGCAGGAACTTATAGTGGAGCACCGTATTATGGTGTAGTTAATGTTACTTCAAGTCCTGTTGTTATACCAGAAATACAAATGATAGTAAAAGCATCATCACTTAATATGCAAATTCCTGTGGCATATCCAAAATTGGAGAGTGCAAATCCAAATCCAATTGATATTCAAAGTGGTTCTAATAATACAGAAACATTTTCTGTATATAATAACGCATCTATTGGTGGAGCAGCATATATAGCTGTTTATGCTCAAAATGGAACAAAAGTTGCTCAAACTCCAAACTTTAATATTGGAGCACAATCAACTGTTGAAGAACCAGTTTCACTTTTTGCATATAATCCATATCTGGCAAACTTAAAAGCTACTTGGACTGTTGTAGCTTATTCAACAGAAAATCCATCTATACAATCATCAATAACTTTTGGAGTTAATGTCCGACCAAATTGTCCAAGTGGAAGTATTTATGTAAATAATAGCAATTGTAAAAATGAAGTGCATAAATGTAGCTCTGGATATGTATATAATCAAAACACTCAACAGTGCAGTCTTTTATGCTCACCACCTTCTGTCTTTAATGCATCATCGCAGTCGTGCTTTGTTCCACCAATTCAATCTGGAATAGTCCCAATTTGGATGATTATTGTATTAATTATCATAATAATTATAGCAATATATGTTGTAATGCATTATAAGTCTGGCTCAAAAAGAGTTAGAATGCATAGATAATAGTGATTGAATGAAACAAAAACTACAAAAAGGTATAACAAAAATATTGAATTTGCCATTTATCTTATTGATTGCATTATCTGTTACAGCACTATCTTTACTATTATCGTTTTTAGTGCGATATAGCACCACCATGTTAATCATAATAGTAACATTTTTGTCATTATATATTATTGATACATTAATTAGCAACTCAACAACACGTTTAAGAATAGTGGAGATGATAGCATTAGCAGCAATAATAGCATTATTTACTTCAATTCTTGGAACAAATTTAATATCAAACAATTCTACTACAACAATATTTGGGTATTTTGAATATGCTGTAATAATATTCGTAGTTGTTGTAATTTACAATTATGTTAGAACAAAAGTTTCAAAATAACGATAGACAAGCCATTATGTCTATGAGGTGATAAGCATATGGCAAAAGCAATTGGAAAATGGCATTTTAGCCCGATAGCGAAAAAGGTGGGATTAGTTTCCTTCTTTATAGCATTGGCATCAATGCTAGTAGCCATTATTCCACAGACACAAATAAACTTTAGCTATTTTGTTACTGCAGGTTTCATAATATTCTTTATTGTAGCAATAATATTAACTCTGCTATATGATGCTATAGCAAATAGAATGCATTTCTTCCTTGGGCAAGATTTTGCAATTGCAATAGGTGTAGGCATATCTGCAACTACAGCACCAATTATAGCACAATCTACGTCCGCATCTTGGCAACTGTTCATTGCTGAATTTGTTATAGCAATGATATATGGAACTTTCGCAACAGTACTAGTGAAAGCATTAGTTGTGTCTAAAAAGTAGCAAATGTAGTGGTGGGTGTTTTACCCACCCTAATACTTAAAAGGTATTTTTATGAATCCAATTGGAAATTTTAACTTTAACATTACAGGTTCAATAAATAGTTTTTTACAATCACAGACAAAAAGTGCAACTAACTACGTAGGTTATATAATAGGATATTTATTTAATGCAATACTATCATATTTTGGTCAGCATATTTTTGTATTAATAGGTTTGATATTATTTATAATTGGTATT
>JAJZJI010000039.1 GCA_021828345.1 Microcaldota archaeon | reverse complement strand
AGGTATAATTTCAAATACCAGTGCGGTATGCTCAATATATATAACTCCATTAAAGACGTTAACATCGCAGTTTGGTGTTATTAGATCAACTGAACGCACCAAAAATTATAATTTCACAATATATTCGTTTGTAAATAATACACAGCTAATCGATGCAAGCTACAATGCTGAACATTTGATAGCAGCTCTTAATAGTACAGAGAAGCCAATACTATGGATGAATGCAGTAAATAATACATGCATATTTTCAAATACAAATGCGATATCATGTAATGTTGCGAACTTTTCGTATGCTACTAATCAAGGCACCTTATCTATAAAAAATAATCTCAATTATAGTATAAAATTAACGAATGGTTCGTGTTATATGAGTGGTCTTGAGTATAATAATGTACTTAATGTTACAATAAATTCGCATGCGTCAAATACAGTAAACTTATCGTGTAAAAATATATTAGTTCCTATAATATCTGGGGAGAGTAGTTACATATTATCATTTACATATCAAAATTCCACCATAAGCCATAATGTTACTGGACTATTGAATGTGTCAAATATTGTATAGGTATACAGTGATACAATGGTGGTATAACATTTTCAATGTATTATATTAATGGTAGTATTGCAATTGAAATGATGTTATGGTATCGTTTATACCTATTTTAATAGTTATTGCAGTTTTTGTATCTGTAGCACTACGTGGCGCAATTTATAAAAAATTAAGGATATGGTGGATAACTATGGCAGGAGCAATAGTTATGCTTCTATTAGGCCAAATATCTATCAGTTTCGCAATTACTTATGTAAATTTTGACATAATACTTTTTCTTTTAGGTACATTTATAATTGGAGTCGCATTGGAAGAGGGCGGATACATCTCATACATATCCTATAAACTTTTTAAACGTGCAAGGTCAACAAATATCTTAATATTATTTATAATATTTGGCATGGGTTTAATTTCTACAATATTAATGAACGATGCCGTTGCAATAATTAGCACCCCTCTTCTACTTATGATATCAAAAGAGAATAAAATAAATTCAAAAATGCTGCTATTCGCTCTTGCGTTTTCAATAACTATTGGAAGTGTTATGAGCCCTATAGGAAATCCGCAAAATTTAATTATAGCATCAAATAAACTAATAATAAATCCATTTAGCACATTTTTTATTTATCTTGCGATTCCAACAATAATTAATTTATTTGCGCTCTACTTATTTATACGTGTATTATTCAAATCTGAGATAAACAAAAAAATAAAAATAAAGAAGCCTAAATTGCAAAACGATGGAGGGCTGTTTTTACTTTCAAAAATATCAATGTCTCTTTTCTTAATTCTTATAATTGCGTACATATTCTATGTTACAATAAATATAGGGATAAAAGACTATTTGTTCTATCTCCCAATAATCTCTGCGCTTCCAATAATTATTTTTAGCAAAAAACGGTTAAAAATAATAAAAAGTGTGGATTGGGGCACTATAATGTTTTTTATATCGATGTTTGTCATAATAGGCGGCATATGGCAATCTGGCATATTGCAATCAATAACATCAATAAAAAGTGCATTAACATCACCGTTAAACATCATGGTATCTAGCATGCTAGGAAGCCAGCTTATATCAAATGTGCCGCTGGTTTTATTGTATATAAATATACTAAATAGTACCAATTCAAACATAACACAATTAATGGCACTTGCATCTGGGAGTACGATAGCTGGTAATATGCTTATTTTAGGTGCTGCAAGCAATGTTATAATAATAAGCATTGCAGAGAAGCGCAACAGTAATATAACATTTGCCGAATTTGCCAAAATAGGGCTTCCACTTGCCTTAATAAATATGTTTATATACCTTGCATTTTTCTATCTCTGATTGCAATAACTTTTAATATGCTACAATAGAATATAAGATTGTGATAGTATGGAAGCATATTGTATGAAATGTAAAGAAAAACGTGAAATGAAGGATGTAAAACCGGTTGTAATGAAGAATGGCAAGAAAGCATCATCTGGCACATGTCCAAAATGTGGAACTAAGATGTTTAAGATAGGGGGTTAATGTAATCTATAAACCTATAAAATCCATTGCCCCTGTGCCTTCGGGAAATGCCCTACCATTTTCAGCTTCAACGGGCAACCCGAACTCTTTTGCTAATCTTGTAAGTTCATTTAAGTCTATCATGCGTTTTACGTACAGTTCAGGGAATGATATGTTTCCCTGCGTTACCCGTCGTATTTCAAATGTTAGTACCTGTAGCATTCCTGCACGTTTTACCCGGGCTTTTATTTTACCATCTTTTAATATTTGCTTTGCCATTTCTGATAACATAAGATTATAATAAAAAGCAAAAGATAAATACCTTAAATGTGAGCGCTTTACTATGTCATACTCAAATAGTATTATAAGTGGTGTACTCTCTTACATATATTATACTCTTTCAAACGCATCAAGCAGCGTTTCTATAATATCCTTGATAATAGCAATAATCGCGTTCACCATAATGCTTATGGTTTTAGTAGTGCTATTTGTTTATTTATTTGGTTGGTTAGAACGAAAAATAATTGCAAGGATTCAGTCAAGACATGGTCCTACATATGTGGGTAAATTCGGTCTATTACAGAATTTTGCGGATGTAACTAAGCTACTGTCAAAAGAGAATATAATGCCAAAAAATGCCGATATGCCATTATTTAACATAATAATGCCAGTTATTTATGCACTTCTCATATTGGCATTATTTTTCATTCCAATATCCGGATCTTTTGTAGGAATAAACGCAACTATAAGCCTACTAGTTGTATTTACAATACTTTCATTTTCACCACTGCTGCTCTTTTTGGTTGCATGGACTAGTGGCAACAAATTTGCATCAATAAGTGCCCAAAGATCGGTAATGGTTATGATAAGTTATGAAATCCCTATGTTATTAGTTGTTGTTGCATCAGCAATGTTATCACGCGGCTTTAGTTTATATAATATAGTTCAGACACAGAGTAATGTGTGGTTTGCTCTTATAATGCCAATAGGGTTTATAATATTTTTTATAGTTATGCTTGCAGAAATGGAGCGACCACCGTTTGATGTGCGCGAGGCTGATAATGAATTGATAGCTGGATGGCTCACAGATATAAGCGCCCCCTATTATGCGCTCGCCCTATTTACTGATTACACCAGAGTATTTGTAGGGTCACTTCTTATATCATTAATATTTTTAGGCGGCTGGCTTGGCCCATCATTTCTTCCTGCAATATTCTGGATTGCAATAAAGGTAATAATAGTTAGTATTGCTATAATACTTGTTAGGGCTACAACAGTACGTATGAAGATAAATAATATAATTCGGAATGGATGGCTTTATCTAACTCCGCTTGCCATAATAAATATTATAGTGACATTTTTGATTTTTGTAAGATAATTTAGGGGTATACGCATTTTAAAAGCTCAATTCTCCCAAAATTTATTGTTTCATTATATCCTATAGCTATGGCATTCGCATTATCAATATTTATTTCATTAAGTATGGGAGATATGAAATCAATGCTTTTTGGGTCATTTATTATTGTACCTAAGGCAAAATAGCTAATTGCCGGAAGCACTAACAATTTTTTATTGTGGTATTTACTATAAAGAAAGCATTTTAATCGTTCAATTCTTCCATTATCATTTGTTATTTTAATTGAAGGATGTTCATGACCCACAATTAGAAAATCTACTTCATTAATATTACCAATAGGCATAAACTCTCCATGGAAAAAAAGGTATTTGCCGCTTATGAATTCATTCTCATATATTTCAATATTAAATTGATGTTTATATCTGTTTATATAATTATCATGATTGCCTTTTATTAATATTATTTTAATATTATTTTTTTTAATATTCTTAAAAAAATCAAAAAGTTCATTAAATTCATGCGTTTTGGTTGAAGAAAACTCATTTTTTATATCTCCATTTATTATAAGCAATTTAGGCTTAAGTATCTCTATTGCATAACATAATTGTTCTAAGATATTTTTTAAATTCACATGTGGTATAAAAATTCCTTTTGCGGCCATCATGTCTTCATAACCAAGGTGCAAATCAGAACATACTAATGCGGACAAGCTTTTAATATAAACTATAGGTCTGCCTTCAATTAATTCTATGTCAGAATTTAGCATCATAATATCATTTTTTTATTTCTGCAATTATAAGTGAATCTTTGTGTCTAATCTTAATTTTTTTACCTATCTGAACAGAAATATCCTCAAATTCTTTTTCTGTCATTGCATGACTACCTACAAGTATTCTAGTTAAATAGCTCATTTTATCCCTATCGCTTTCATATATAATAAAAGTGCCGCCAGGTTTCAATGAATTTAATATGTATGTTATAGCTGTTTCTTTGTCTGGCCAGTGATGGAATGATAATGATGAAAATATTATGTCAAATTTTTTATTTTTAGGCAGCTTTCTATTAGAACCAAGGATAAACGTAACATTGAAATTATTCTTATTTGCTATGTTTATCATAGACGGTGAGGGATCAATCCCATAATATACTCTGTCGTACTTTTTTGCTATGCTCTTTATTACAACTCCTGTACCACAACCAATATCTAATAAACTATTAAATTTTTTAATAGCGATATCAGATATTATCGTATTGTAAATATTTTTACTAGTATTTGTCATAGTAAAAAAATTATACATTTTAGACATTATAAATCCAAAACGTTCGTCTTTTTTTTCATATAAATTCCGATTTTTTATCATATTGAAATACCAAAGATATATCGATGGGAAACTCTTTTAGCCCTTCTATAGAATCTTTGATTTCGGTTGGTACGTAATTGTATTTTTTAACAAATTCTTTAGCTAAATCATAGCTGCCAGATGCTTGTATATTTAGAAACTCTTCTAATAGTGAAGTTATTCCTTTACGCATGCAATCAGAATTGAAGCAGAATTTATTGTTTTCAAACTTTATACCGCCTTTTAATTTAAGATAGTTATATTCCATCATCATAGCCATTCCATGCGCCTCGCTTATACCGAATCTTATGGCTCTGAATATATTTATTAGATATGTGGCATATATTTCATCAATGTCATTTTGTATTACTTTTTTACTTATAAGATATTCAGCAATATAAATTCCGCAAATATCGGCTTTTGCTTCTTCGATCCCAGAACTATATTCCATCATCCCATCTGAAATTGGTGATTTAATACCATTTTTTATTATAAAAGCTGGTCCTAAACCATGTGATAGTTCGTGGAATAGAACGAATTTAAAGTGGGCATCAAAATTTATATATTTTTTCTGTGATTCAAGTATTAACCTATCTACCATTGGTAGTACGAGCGTTGTGAATTTTTCACTCATTATATTTTTGATTAATACCTTTTTGCTACCTTTAATTTCCCTTACTTTATCATCATTGGGTAAATTATATGCTTGAGCTCTATAACCTCCGTTTGCTCCTCCACCAGAATATATAAGATCTGTGACCAATGTATGTGATTCTTGGCTTTTTTTTGTAAAAACATATTTTTTGTCAACAGGTAGAATATTATCTATCTCGCTTAAATATTTTGAATATAACTCTAATTTTTTACTCTCATCATGATTTTTTATATGTATAAATGATTCAAATGAGGCTTTATATCCAAATAACATATCGTCGTAAACCTCATAAGGTCCTATGGTAGCCTCTATTTTGCTATCTAAGTCTATGTATAAAATTTCGGAATTAAAATAATCATTGCTTAAGAATGCTTTTGCCCTCTCATGTAAAAATTTTTTAAGCGACTGGTTTGTAGTTATCTGCGCTGCGTCCTCGATAATAGCTGAAAGGGGCTCTAATATTTCTGCATATTCCTCAGAATACGGAACCGCAATAAGTTCGTTGTTTCTTCTTTTTATTACTGTATAAAAACTTGTAAATGCATCTTTATCTTTAGAATTATTTATACGATCTAAAAATTCTTTTTTGCTAATATCTTTTGGATAAAACTCCACTCCTAGTGGGCGCTTAAAATCAACTGCAAACGGTGCATCATCATTTAGCCTATCCCATGGTCCCATATTCCACATAAAATATTTTAATAGGCTTTGGTTTTCAGATGATAGTTTCTTAATTATTTCATCATTTTTTTTATATATTTGTGAAAGATATAATTTATCAATTAATTTAGAAGCATCCACTAGTTTTTCTATTACCTTAAGCTCCTCAGTTGAAAAAAGAGAAGCATTAAATGGTATATTTACTTCAACGATTTTACTAAGTTTATAATTTATGTCAAAACTATTGTTCATACTAATAAATAAGAAGGAAAATTTAATATGCTATCTCTCTAAATTTTCTACAGTGTCTATTAAATTTTGTAAAATAGTTTCAATTTTTACAATCGTAGGGCTTGGTAGTACTTCATTTAATTGTGATAGTTCTTTTCTTGCGAGATTCCTTAAAACCAGTAATCTATCTATACTGTATAATTCGTCTGTATTAAGGTGCTTTGTGCGCAATCGCTCTTCATCTACAATAGTCATAACTTTATAACCATTTATAGGTCTTGTAAGTGGATCATGGCGTAAATTATTCCTAATACTTTTTTGCGGATTAATATTTATCTCAGCCAACTAATCGCCTATATATATTGTGGTTGTACCGCATATATTTAAGCATATCGTTTAATGCAGCCTTGTTCATAAACTCCTACTTTTTAGACAGAACACAGAGTTTATAGACAGATTTATGCTGTGCGCAGAAAATCATGCAGCTACCACTCTTGTATTGGGGCTTATTCTAAAGCGGGGTGGTAGCTTCCCCTTCATAATTATAGGTGTGAAACATGGCAACTAATATAACTAGCAGGGTAGGAGAAAGGGAAAAGAATAAAAAGATACATAGACTATTAATTACTATGACAAAACAAGACGAAGACATCACTGAATTTGTTGAAGATGAAGAAGAAGACCAAGAAAAACCAATTGAAATTGATAGCGGACTTTATGCTTATGCTGCTGATTTTACTTTGGAAGTACTTGACTCTAAATTAAGGTCAGAAGAAATAGTAATCCCACCATTCCAAAGAAAATATGTTTGGAATCAAATTGCCGCATCAAGATTAATAGAATCTTTTATGCGTACGCTACCAATACCCCCTATTTATCTTTTCACTACCCCAGAAAATAAATTATGGGTTGTAGATGGTCATCAAAGATTAATAACTATTAAGCGTTTCTTTGAAAATATCTGGGAAGAAGATGAAGAATTTAAGTTAGTATTGGATGACAAGAACGAATTGAATGATAAAAGCTATCAAAACCTGAGTGATACGGAGCAAAGAAAGTTTAAAAATGCTGTGCTGAGAGCTGTAATAGTCGAACCAAGAACAGGTAATTCTGATGAAGCATTATATGACATGTTTGAAAGACTAAATACTGGTGGCACGTTATTGAAACCTCAAGAAATCAGAAATTGTGTTTATCATGGAAGTTTAAATGATACACTCCATAAATTAAATAAGAATACTGACTGGCGTAAGATACTTGGTACGGAAGTTGAAGATAAAAGACAAAGAGACACCGAGTTGATTTTAAGAGGTATAACATTATATCATATTGGTCAAAAAATTAATGGTTCTATCTTAGAGTACAAACCGTCATTAAAAAATTTCTTGAATAATTTTATGAAAGTAAATCAGAATCCAAACAAGGCCTCGCTAAATAATATAGAAAAGCTGTTCTTAGATACGACAAAAAGTATCGTAGGGACACTAGGAGAAAAGCCATTCCATTTAAGACGTGCCATGAACGCAGCTACCTTTGATGCGGTTTTTGTTGCGTATGCAAGACATTTAAATTCTATACCTGCTGACATTAAGCAAAGATATGAAAAGTTAAAATCAAATACATCTTTTAGAGGTTATACAGAAGAACGTCCAACTGGTGTAAAAAGTGTCAATGATCGTATAGACATAGCCGAAAAGATACTCTTTGGGTGAATAGCCTTGAATTTTGCTGAGGTTATCAAACATTTAGATGAAGATGAAGCACTTATAACTAATCTTAAAAACCATGGGGTAGACATATTTATAATTAACAAAATTGAAAATGCATTGGTTAGAGACATGCTTGTCTTTGTATATACTTCTTATTATAAAAATGTTCAAGATACAGTAATGATTAAAGTAAAATACCACAGTAATGGAAATCAAGAAATTGTAAAATTTGTTATGTCACGAATAAAAAAAATGGATATAAAAATTGACGGATTAAAAAATATCCTGGAAACTTTTAATCCGAAGTACGCCCAAAAATTTAAGAGTCAACTTAATAACAAAGCAGAAAATGACTTATATTCAACTATTTTAACTGATAGAATTAAAGCAGCCCACGAGCAAGGAAACAATTTACAGATAGCTTCTTTGAGTGAAATTAGAAATGCACACGAACAAGCACAACACGTATTAGAGAAATTTGAAAGTTGTATGTGGTAGTCGAAAGTAGAGTAACAAGACATATATGTCCTAAATTGTAATAGAATATATATGTGTTGCCATCTTGCACCTAAGAAAGGAGATTGACATTTATCTCTAACTCGTTTATCTCATGTATCAGCACAACAATATTATGGCAAAGAACCTTTAGCAGAACCTCATTTATCCTTGCGGTATTATCTTTGCTTCTTACGAAATCCCCAAACTTCGACTTTATCATAAAGTTGGTGCTTTCAACATTAGACCTAAGGTGATAATGCTGCATAAACTCCTCCCTATTGTAAGTGAAGTGCTGGAACATCTTGCGCCATAATCTTGCTTTGTTGCCGTTAGTTCTGTCAGACTGCCCTGTTGCATTGCTCTTGAACGGCATATATGCTGTGCCTCCGACACGCTGAACAGCATTATAGTTGTCTACTGAGTTGTATGCTTTGTCCGCACTTACTTCGTCTATTGTAAAGCCATCATTGGCGATTTTCTCCACAAGCGGTATAAATTCAGGGCTGTCCGCCATATTACCATCGGTTATCTCAACTCCCACAATCATGTTGGTCTTGACACTGCACATAATGTGTGCTTTGATCCATTCATGCTCTTGGCTGGTATTATGCTTCTCCCTGCAATAATCGCTGAAGGTTGTAGTCCTGAACCCAATGCTGTCTACCGCAAACTTGGTTTCAACGCTTTTGAGGGGCATGGCGGACACGTTATGAGGCGATTCAATATAGGTGTCATTTCAGGATTCATCATGTAGTTGCTTATGGAACTGAACGCACAGCCTTTTGCGAGGTAGCCTTTTTCCAGAGCCATTCGCATATCGCTCATAAACCTTCTGCAAGAGAAGGTAGTATAGACTTTCAAGGCACTTGCAAATACCATGTCCTGCATGGGTAGTCTTGGCCTTCCAGTAGGCTCTCCAAGAGGTTCTGGTACGGTATCCGCAAGTTCAGCAAGCAGTTTAAGGAAGGTGTCCTTTTCTTCTATCTGCGACTTGTTGTATGCTGCCCAGTCATGCGTGTAGACTTTCTTAGGAACCTCGCTTATTACGCTGCTATCAGGCTGTTCTGCAATAAGCTTCTCTGCGTAAAGAACCGCATAGATATGCTTGCAGTCAAGCCTGCTTAGCTCATAGTCAGGGCAGGTGCATTTCCTGAAAGGATACCTGCCTTCCATATTCATAGTTACAGTATAGTTTCCACGTCCGCTCTG
>JAJZJI010000038.1 GCA_021828345.1 Microcaldota archaeon | reverse complement strand
AGTTCAAATGACATTCGTATTACTAACAGCACGGCTATTTCAAATAATACTAAAACAACAAATAGCATTGCAGCTAATGCCGTAAAATAATTTAGAATTTAAAATTAATAGGTTTGATTAATGCCAAATTCAATAAAATATAAAAATCAGAATGTAACTACTATCCATAAAAGAATATTAACTCAAAGAAATATGCTGCGCTTTGCGATATCATTTCTTTTTATACTCTTCGGCGCATGGGAAATATACACGCCGGCGTACTGGGCTCCATTTTTTCCAAACCTAATAAATATTTCAAATGTTGATATATCAATAATAATATTGATACATGGCATTCTTTTATTAATAATAGGATTTGCAATAATTGTTGGATATAAATTAAAGGCGTTTGCCGCGTTTGGCACAATTATGATGATAATAATATCCTTATCGCTTCTCTATCTTTCAGGACTTACTGACATTTTTATACGCGATGTTGCAATAACCATCGCAACAGCTGCGCTTATGCTTGATTAATCTTAAATTAATGTAATGTTGACATACTTATATATTATTGTTTAATAAATTCTTATTGATTCATATGCCAAGCATAATAAAGGACATAGTTAATTCGTTTAAAGGAAAATATCTCTCTGAAGAAGCGTCAGATATAATTGATGCGGCAAGAATAATAGCTATATCAGCAAACGGCCCAGAATGTGCCATAAGATATATATTTGAGCATATAAAAGAGAATCCTGGTTCAAAAGTTATACTACTAGAAGAGATGGGGCGCATTGCAAAAGAATTTGATGTAGATCTGGAACAATTTAACAATTCTGCGCAAAATAGAAAAATTAAATTTTCATTGGAAAAGATGATTAGAAAATAATAATTAAATATAATTATACTTGATTTTGTTATACGCCCAGAAATCTTTTATGGCATCATTATAATTTTCAGCCTCTGTTATATCAAAGATATCCGTTATCATAGAATTATATGATTTCCACTTATACCTATTGTCCATAAATATAATCGCTGCTCTGTCATTCTCATTGCGTATTGCCCTACCCGCAGCCTGTATGACCCGCATTATTGCAGGCACCCTATACGCGTAATCATCTCCCTTCCCATCAAATTTTTTATTTAGATAATCAATCCTTGCTTTTATCTCAAGCGTCGGCACCGCAAGGGGCAATCCTACAACAATAACTCCCTTTAGTGTATTATCCTTATAATCAATTCCCTCACTTAAGCTGCCACCCATAACACCTAATAATATTTTATTATCCGAAGGATTTAGCTGGCCAATAAGCCGTTCAAGCTCAACATTTCGCATATTTTTTTCCTGCAGTATAACATCATTTTTTATGTATTTATTTACATTTTTCAACACGGAAAAACTTGGAAAGAAAACAGCAACATTTCCGGGTATGTGTTTTTTTATATTCTCAATGTTATTTGCTATGTTTTTAAATTGCAAATCAGACCTACTTTTATAACCAGTTGTTATCTTATCATCTATTATTGCAATCCTATTGGATTTTGGAAACGGGCTATGGTAATTTCTTGTATACGTGCTATCCTTAATGTCAAACATTTCGGCATACATGCTAAGTGGGGTCATTGTTGCGCTCATGAATACGTTTGCATATGTCTCTTTAAGTACGCTTATTACGCGCTCTGGGTATAAGCAGGTTAGAGATAATCTTGGGATCCCATTAGCATTTGATATTATTCTGACTATGGAGCTATCCTCATTTGGCCATTTCTTTAGGAAGTTAGAAACGTGCAATATTGCAGAACGCTTCGCTTTGCTGCTCTCTATATACTCTAATGCGTATTTATCAAGCTGTTCTGTTATACTATCAATACTACCATTTATCTGCTCTGATAAGCAATCAGTTTTAACAAATGCCTCTTTGGTCCTCTTTAACGATTCTTTTGCTATTGAATTGATCATAAAGGAAAGATAATCCAAATCCATGCTCCTTCCAATGCTCTTTAGTTCTTCATTTGCCCTTGCAATGCCATTTATTGTGAGTGCATCACTCATATATGACGCACCTAATTCGGTTATATTATGCGCCTCGTCCCATATGACTATGGTGCTCTCAAGGTTGTGTGATATCTTTTTTAGAAATGCGCTCTTTATACTAGGATTTAGTATGTGTGCATAATCTGCTATTATCACATTTGCCGTTTTAGCAGCCTTTGTTGCGATTTCATATGCACATAGTCCTGCATCAGCGCTTGCATAAAATAGGCTATTATGCCCTTCACGCACGCTATCTAAAATATGCTCTGGTATATTTTCATTGTCCTTTACGTTCTTATAAAATTGGCATTTTCCATTCTTAATCGCTCTATTGCATGCGGTGTAGAATAGCTCTTTTGGTAATGAATTGAAATTCTCATTGACACAAAGGTTTTGTTTTCCAACAAGGTCTACAAAATTAACGTCAACTCCAAATTTTTTTCTAATTCCTTGGAGTGCATCAACTACTATTTTATGCTGCGATATCTTAGGCGTAAGAAATAAGATATCAAGATTCTTTTCCATGGCAATGGTGAGCGCAGCCCCAAGTGAGGCATCTGTTTTTCCTATGCCTGTTGGCGCATTTATTATTATACTGCGCTTATCTTGCAACGCTGCATAAATATCGCCCATCATCTGCTCTTGGTGCTTTCTAGGTCTATCAAACCTAAACAAATACTCCATAGTAACAGAATCAAATCATATTATAAAAATAATAGTGTTTGCTTTTTATGGTAACTTCTTTTAATTTTATACTATTTGTTCTGGTCATTTTTTTGGGTAATATATATAGTTTTTCCATTGCTTTTAATCTCGAAATATTTTAAATTTAATTCAAAAGAAGTGCGTCCATCTCCATATTTACCATCTATACGTGGTATTTTTTCGAATAGGTTAACAAGCTTAATGGTTTTGGCATAATACTCTATTGGCTTTTTGTTTTTAATTTGTATATCATGCATATGTTTGTCTGTGGAAACAGAAAAATATTCAAATACGCCAGAAAAAGATGCCAATCCTCCTGAAAGATAGTGGTAGTTATTAGATGGAACTAAATTCATGTTTACTCTTTTTACGTAATCGTTAAATTCTGTCATCAATCCAGTATAAAACCCATGCACAAGCTTTTTGCCAACAAAAAAATTAGCATTTTCACTAAAACTCTTTTTAGCGATCGCACCTGTATTCAAATCTTGCAGCTCCATATATATTTTATGGTCTCTAATATTCATTTTAATATCTATCTTATCTCCGTTATTTACATTTCCATTAAATGCAACTATCTTTCCAGGACCCTCATTATGCCCTCCCCATATCATATATATCATGTAATACTTATTATGACCACGATACTGCAACGCGCACTGGTACCATCTACCATTATTTGTAAGCCCATTGAGTTCATAAGCTATATAATTTCCATTATTTTGGGAATATTCGCTATTTTTTAACGGTTTTGCAATGACTTGATAGTTTAATGTTTGTGTATCAGATTTATAAATAAGTCCTAATTGCCCATACTCGTTTATGCGCTTTATTCCATTTACGCCAACCTGGTATGTTTGTTGCGTTCTTAAATATCCGCGTGTATCTGTCAAATTATTTGGAGTTGATATTGGGTTGAATAAGCCTCCAACCAAAACAGTTCCTATTGCAATGCTACGTTTAACTCTTTGAAAAGAATTGAAATTTTGCGCAGTCTTAATTAAAGAACTTAGATACTCTTTTATCCTATCATACGTATCATCAATTGCGTGTTTGATCATTATTGCCATAGTTCTCTTTTCATTATGGTCTATTTTTGTATTAAAACCCTTAAAAACATCATCAATCTTGGATTTTTTTGTTTTTGTATCTGAAACGTCTAAACTATCATTTTGTTTTTGCCTAACAGATTTTTGCGCAGTTATATCCTTTTCCATAATAATAATCACAACCTGTCAAATATTAATACCTTAATATGATCTAATTATAATGTTTATATTTAAATTAAGGCCGTTTTTTACAATACGGGTGTTGAATACTAAAAAACGATTACTCTAATAAGCTATAAATTGCTAATATGTAATATTCTAAATGGTAGTATGGAGAGAAAGGGCGTTATATCGCTAATCATATTTTTTGCAAGCATACTCACATTGCTATATGCTATATACTATATACAGCAGCTATCTCTTAATATAGGAATAGGAGCGGGCGCCGGCATAGTAGCTAGCAGCAATGCAAACATAATAGTGAATGTTACAATAGCCCAGCTTTTAAATAATATACCTACATTGCAACTTGCGCTTTCCATAAGCTATATTCTATTTGTACTAACAATAATTATGGTAATTGCAAGCGGTTTGCAAATTCTAAATAAGAGATCTGGAATAGAGTGGCCAATAATTATTGGTATATCTGCGCTCGCATACCTTTTACTTTCAATACTTTTGGAAACAAGCTTTATTTTTGCAGAGCCATACCTAATCTTCTCATTATCAACAATAGGCGGGGCAATAGTAGTTCTTTTATCTATATACAATGCCTTTGGTATAATACGAATAAGGCATCATACGATTAGAAATATACGTATTGATCCATCAAAGCCATATACTAACATGATAAAGCTTTCTGATGAGCTATTTTCTAAGCTTTCGGGGAATATCAAAATATTAGACATGCATTTTGATTCTTTGGGGCTTAAGAACCTTGCAATACTTCTAGAGAATTCAAATATTTCATATTTATCCGTTTATGTATTGGCAAATGAGGATAGAATTGGCGGAAGGTTTCTAAAAGAGTATAATGATTTTAAAAATGAGCTTAAGAATAGAAATGTCATATTTGAAATGCGCATATTAAATGAGAATGATGCAATACAACAACATGAGCGATTGCTTATAGATAATTCAAATGCGTATAAGATACCTCCATTTAATATAATAAATAGGAAGAGCGAGCATATTGTGCGCACAAACTATAAAGATGCCCTAATAGGTTTTGAATACCTATGGGGTAGGGCAAAAAAACTAGAGAACCTAAAAGAATAATATATAATTGGCATACAATATATAGATATAACGGCCGTAACTATCAAGTTGACTAATATGTTGATTATATGCAGAAGAATAAAAAAATGATAATTGCTACAATTTTAATCATTCTACTAATGCAGCTATCTATAGCATCAATAAATCCTATTTTAAAACTGAGTGTTCCTTCTAATAGCATCTACAATGGAACCAATGGGAGCATTGTATTTGGTAGCAGCGCCGGACCTTTTAGCTCTAATATATTAATAAATGGGGCGTTGGTCAATACTACAAATATTGGTTATATCTCAAAAAATATTAATATCTCAGAGGCCACTCAATTTATGTCCGTGCATAATGGTACCATATACGTGGCGTCCTATCCTTTTTCTGTCGTACCTATCCATACTGTTAACGTCAGTTCATTTTCTTTTAACACGGAATTATATACAATACCAAACGGTGTTGTAACCCCGTATGTTGCATATTCATCTAATATGGTTCTAAAATATGTGCTTAATACTTCATCAAGTGATTTACAGACAATATATACAAGTAGCAATGTGATCGCAAATACAATTGTGGGTTTTAACAAGCCTATTGGCGTATATACAATACCAAACTCCAATTCAATCTATGTTTTAAATAATGGGAATAATACGATATCGCTTATAAATTCAACGTTTCATGTAACAAAATTATTAACCACTGGCAATAATCCACAATCTATTGCATTTTCAAGTAATGGTGTATACGCATATGTGACAGATTATACAAGCAATTCGGTCACCGTAATAAATGTTTTAACAAATACAACAATCAAAAATATTCTGATTAATGGCGCGTGCCCCTCATCAATTGCCTATTCTAATAGTACAAATTCAATATATGTAGCGGATTCTTGCTCTGAAGAATCTGGTGTATCAGTAATAAACGGCAATACTAATTCATATGTTGGAAAAATATCGATAAATGGGTGGCTTCCTACTGCAATCTCTGCAAGTCCGATAAACGGAATAATGTATGTAGGATATACAAATATAGCGAGTTTATCTGGCGTACTTGGGGAGATTAATGTATCAGAAGGATATGTGTCTGCACCCGCTTCAGCTAATACATATACAATTATGTTAAACTCAAACGCCAATGCAAATTATAACGCAAATTCTATTTCAAGTGCTTTTACAATATCAAAGGCAACATCATATATATTTTTAAATGATTCTAAAAACTTTGTGGCAAACGGAAAGGGCGGTTATTTAACATACGGTCTTTTTAATAAGACTGCGTTAAATAACATGAATGCAACATTATATGTTAATGGTGTGTTAGAATCAAAATCCTATGGAATGCAACTCAATAAAACATTAAATGAAAGCATATCTATGAATACGCCAGAAGGCTACATATCAAATCTTGCATTGACAAACAATGGCAATGACCTCTATATTATCGCTACTAATGGAAAAATTGCAGATTTTAATACAATATCCGATGTAATAGTAAATAACTTAACCTATGCCGTCCCTAATGAGGTGTTGTCTCAGGTATTTACTAATAGCGCATCAAAAAAAATATATTTAATAAATACCCCCACTCAGGGTGCTTCAAAGGATATGAGTATAACACCAATAATAAATAATGTGGCGCTAAATAATGTAAGTTTTAGTTCAAATCCTTATCCATATTACCCTGCAGCTGCAATATCGCCAAATGGTAATTACATATACGTTGCTGATTCAGGCGCAAATACATTCTATGATAATATATACATACTAAATACAACATCAAATGTGATAACCACAATAGAACAAAATGCAATCATATTATCAAATAACGTGATAGTTGCCCCATCCCCTATTTATTTCGGAATGACGCCGAATGGGGAGAGTTTATATATATCCGAGTTGTGGGGTACGAATGGGTATCCAGGAAACGGCAATGCAACATTATCTATACTAAATACGACAACACATGTAATATCAAATGCAATCGTATTTAGGGATGCTATACCTGGATATATCGCAGTGCCAAATAACAACGTTGCATATGTTTTAACCGATTCAGCAAATTATAATAACTTAACAATAGTGAATTTGACTAATAATAACATCATAAAAAACATAAGTTTTGGCAGTCCAATTCATATAACAAAACTTTTAATCTCAAATCAGAGTGATATTGCATATCTTATATACCTTGAAAAAATAAGAAATAAATTTAATACTACAAATACAACAAACGGTATCTTTGCAATAAATCTTCTAACCAATACTATCATATCAAATTATACGCTTAGTAATGGTGTACAAGCGGCAGTACTCTCTTTAAATGGATCTAAAATCTATTATTCAGTATTTGGAACAAACAAACCCTATCTGTACATACTTAATACGGGATTAATTACATATTCAACTTCAAATAATTCAGGTATATATAATATTGTCGCAAATACGCTTGGAGATGCAAATTATTCCAGCGAAAGTATATCATCATCCTTCACAATAGCCCCTACCGGTTCATTGCTTGCAAATCCTATAACACCAAGTAATCCAACAATAGATGCAGGTCAAAGTATTACGTTAAATTCAAATCCAACTGGAGGTTCATTACCATATACATATCAATGGTATAGCGGTACAGTTGCATGTTCAACAGCAATAACTAGCGGCGGCACATCTGGAAGTTATGTGGCAACTCCCACCTCATATACTTCTTATTCATATAAAGTTACTGATAATGTCGCGAATACTATTTGTTCTGCTCTTGCAAATGTAATAGTAAATTCTGCTTTAATTGCTTCAAATGCTCCAACATCGAGTGCATCAACATTAGATAATGGTCAGAGTGCAACGCTTTCAATACTATCTCCAACTACAGGAACACCACCATATACATATCAATGGTATTCTGGGAGTTCTTCATCATGTCAATCAGATAATCCAATAACGAATGCAAATAGTCTTTCATACCTTGCAACACCTACTTCCACGATCTACTACTGCGTTAAAGAGGAAGATAGTGCGTATAATCCAGAATTTGTGTATACAAATACGTATGAAATATTGGTTACTCAAAATGCTCTATCAGCGCCATTAATATCACCTTCATCTTATAACATAGATAATGGCCAAGATATCCAAATAACCACAACTTGGTCTGGAGGTACGGCGCCATATTCTGTATCATTATATTCATCTACAAGCTCATCGTGCAGCCAATCATCCACACTCATTACAACTCAATCCTCTTTGAATACCAACAGTGCAGTATTTCAATCATTGAATCCGACCGCCACAATTTACTATTGTGTATATGTCACTGATAGTGCATCGACTCCAGTAACACTTAATAGTAATACAATAAAAATAACAGTAAATCCCCAATTGGTTGCTCCGATAATAACTCCATCAAGTATTGCAATAGATGATGGTCAGAATATTGAAATAGCATTAGGTATGCAAACTACAGGAACATCACCATATACATATCAATGGTATAACGGTTCATCTTCATGTCTTGATAGTTTAATTTCCGGCGCAACATTAAATTCTATAACAGTATCACCAAATGCAAATATGTATTATTGTGCAAAAATATTCGATTCAGTATCCTCTCAGGTTTTAAGCGCGTCATCATATGTGAGCGTATCCCCAGCTTTAGGCACATTATCAATAAGTGCGAATACTTTAACAATAGATAATGGTCAGCAGGCTAAAATTTCATCATCAATAAATGGCGGTACTACTCCATATAGCTATCAATGGTATTCCGGGTCATCCTCTACTTGCAGCTCTGACTCACAAATAAGCGGTGCAACCTTAAATTCTATAACAGTATCACCAACATCAACCACCTACTATTGTTTATCCGTATCTGATTCATCATATCAAAAAGAGAGTTCGGAATCTTCAGTAAAAATAAATGTAAATGCTCCACTATTATCCGGTTCTATAACCGCACCGTCAAATTCAATATATTTAACTCAAAATGTTATATTAGCCGCAAATCCAAGTGGTGGGTCATCCTCTTATACTTATAAATGGTATTCATCTCCAAGCTCATCGTGCAGCCAATCATCTAATTTAATTAGTGGTGCTATAGGATCAACATATACCGCATCACCTACTTCAAATACTTATTATTGTTATGTAATAGTTGATTCTTTAGGTATGAGTGTATTATCCCCTACCTATCTTGTTAGCGTAAAACCTCTACCAAGTATTTTAATAACGCCAAAGTATACAGTACTCGATTCTGGGCAAACTGAAATATATCAAATAACTGCATATAATGGCATACCTCCATTTAATGCTGCGCTATATAATGTTACTGGCAATTCAATAGTTGGAAATGTTGGGCTAACGGCGTTATCTACTCCAACCGATATATCGTTTAATGTGTATTCTAATCAGTTAAATAAGATATTTGAATATAATTCCATTGTGACAGATATTGGCAATGGAAATACAATATCTAACTCTTCATATAATAGTATAGTAGTAAATCCTGCATTGACCACCCCTATTATAACAACCCCTAATATAACATTAAGCAGTAGCCAAAGCGAAACAATAAATTCAATTGTATATAATGGAACCGTTCCATATAGCTATCAATGGTATTCCGGGTCATCCTCTACTTGCAGCTCTGACTCACAAATAAGCGGTGCAACCTTAAATTCTATAACAGTATCACCAACATCAACCACTTACTATTGTATTAGTG
>JAJZJI010000037.1 GCA_021828345.1 Microcaldota archaeon | reverse complement strand
TCCGATGCCAATTCCTATCCGTTGGGTATATATGGCAGCATAATACAGCTTATATTCACACTTGTACTCCCAATTGGTTTTGCTGTTTATTATCCTATACAAGTGTTGCTTGGATTTATAAATCCAATATTTGCAATAATATCAATTTTTGGATTATTAGTCATTACTGCAGTATCAAAATTGGGCTTTGATAAAGTAATTAAAAGCTATTCGAGCGGCGGAGGCTAATTTAAATTAGATAACGGACTAATGCGATAATAACGATTGTACCTTTATAATAAAAGATTTTTACCCTAATAAATATCTCCATAATGAGATTAATGCTATTTTTTTCTCCCCAATTTTTATTACATCATCTAAATTCATAGTTACTATAGTTAAATTATTGCACTTAAGCTTAGTACTCGCCGCAAGCAATGCGTTTATTTCTCTTTCTTTCAATTCATCGATTCTGAATATGGCGCTAACTTGAATTAGTTCTGTGATAACGTTTTTTGATTTTAAGACGAAGTCAACTTCTTTTTGTGAATGATCCTTCCAATAATATATATCTAAATCAATTTTTTCCTCTCTTTTGCGTTGCAAATGGATTGCCACTACATTTTCTATCGCTCTTCCTCTATTTTCAGAGAATTTGAATCCTATTAATTCTACAAGTCCAGGATCTACACAGTATACTTTTTTTGGAGCTATAAACTGCTGCTTTAATTTAAAGTCAAATCTCTCTAATTTAAATATTAAAAAGCATTCCTCAAGATATGATACCCATTTCGTTACTGTAGAGACGTTCTTTATTTCAGTGGCGTTGCCAAGCGCTCTGTATGAAAATTCTTCTGCCACATTTGTTATAAGATATTTTGCTAGTTTTTTAAGTTCGTTACTTTTCTTGACTTTGCGTCTTACGACCACATCCTTGGTTATTATGTCATCATATGTTCTTAGAAGTATCTGTTTGCCAAATTTGTATGTTTCTGGCATGCCTCCATTAACAAGGTAATCATCAAGCATTTTAGCTATTAACGCTTTTTCCATTGTAGTATATGCATTGGAAATCGAAAATTTATTAAATATAAGATATTCTTTAAATGAGAATGGAAATAGCCGCTTTTCTATGTACCTTCCTGTTATATGTGTGGCCAGTTCATTAGAGAGTAAATTTGAATTACTTCCGGTAAGTATTACACGTTTAGTGCGCCTTAATCTATTAACAAAAAGTTCCCAATTACTTACGTTTTGTATTTCATCTAAAACCAAATAATCAAGCGCTCCATATAACTCATAAAATGCCTGTAAAATAGAATCTAGATCATCTGATCCGATCCCAAACAAGCGTTCATCATCAAAATTTATATAACCGAATTTATGTGTCTTTTCAATTAGGTATGAAAATATTGACTTTCCACAACGCCTTATGCCCGTAATTACAAGTATATTTGGGTGTGTGAGATAAGATTCAGCTTCCTGCAATCCATCTCTTAAGATTATATGTTCAGTTTTTTGTATGTTTTCAAGTTCCTGTCGTTGTTCTTTAATAATACTTTTTAAATCCATAATAATGTATTGTATGATAATATTAAAAAACCTTATGTTATACTATATAACTTTTATAACATTATTTTGGGCGTATATTGGTAATAGAAAACGTGTAATTGAATTTGGCATTAATGTTTCATTTATTGACGATATATAAAAATATAACACTAACTATGTTTATGCTGCCAATAAATTTTTTGATAAAGTAATTAAAAGCTATTCAAGTGGTAGAGGCTAATTTAAATAGATAGGGCATCGGCGCACCTATTATTTTTTGGTTCTTTTCGTGTTTCTCATTTCAGGTACTGTATACTTATTCCAAAATATTTTATACAATTTTAACCTATCAGGGATGTCTCTTACTACTGGTATGTATGGTACAAACATTAGTATTACAAATGCTATCAAAGCCAATGTTCCATTTTCAAGATCATTCCACCATGTTATGTTTGAAGTGGCTATTTCGAGAAGATTGTATGGTATAAGCCAGTACGCCATATATTGCTGCCAGCTTCCCTTTCCAATTGTAAGCATGCCAAATTGGCTTATCTGAATGCCGTTTTGTGTTTGAGCGCTGTTAAAAGCGCTTGAATCAGATATTAATAGGAGCGTGTATGTTGCATTTACTCCGCTATTTGATTCTGATTGCAGTATAGGTCCATATAAACCATCTTGTGAGATTAATGTGAGCGTTCCAATAACATTTGTTAAAGGATCTGTTGAGTTATAAGCGCCTGCAATGCTTCCATTATTATTGAAATATGCGAATGCACTATTTATGCTCATATTTTGCATAGGTGCATTTTCAGAATAAAATGCATAAAGCTCATTTGTTCTATGCGTTGTATTGATATACTCTAAATAAGGGATATTTACATATACCATTCGCGTATCAAATTTATATGGATCTATTGTATCAAGATACGTTGCTGTAGTTGAGCTGTGATTAAATTCATTAAGCAATGTTATTGCAAAGTCATTTGGTGAATTTTTTGCAAGGCTCTGTGTTGTCATCGGCTGTGTATATGGCGCTTGCAAAAATATTGCAAATAAAAATATTATTATAAATATGTAAGCCATTCTTCTATACATTGCATTATGGTCTGCATTTACCATGCTATATGGTATGTCCTTTCTATAAGGTACGCTCAGCCCGCGCTTTTTTACGATCGAATAGTGCGCAAACATCAATAATATGAGTAGCAGCGGTACTATTGCTATATGCCACCCAAGCACTGCGCCATAATTGAGCGGATTTATCCAAAATCCTAAGCCCATTCCATTCCATAAATCAGCTCCAGCTCTTGCATTTGCCTGTGAGATGAAATCACCCGGAAGCGCAACTCCAAATGCAAATTCAAGAAGCACTAAAAAGAGCATTATGCTCCCGATTATCCACACAATCTTTTTATTTTTAAAAGCTGATGTTGAAAAATTTACAAATAAATGTATAAATATTAGCGTGACAAAAGCCTCCGCTGCCCATAAATGAAGGCTCCTTACAAAATTACCAATTCCTGGTGTACTCCCCCATGGTATTCCAAATATCATTATTACCATTCCGGTAACGGCAAGGATTGCAAATATTTCAAGTAAGTAAACGCCTATTGTAAAAAAGAAGCTATTGGCATAAGAAGGAACTTTTTTTATATATTGGTCCTTAATTACTGAATGCAGTGCGTTATAGTTTTCCCTTATTTGGCTATTTACATTCTTTTTAATGTCTTTCATTAAACATTCACCATCAATGTGCAGTTGGCTATCAAATTAATTTTATAAATAAATGACAGTTTCTAAAAAGATAGTATATAGATTATCTGTTCAGAGACTTTTAAAACCATCACATTCGATACATTTTCTACTCCTGCAGCTCTTTTCCTCTCCCTTTGTTATATATGCACCGTACTCTTTTGTTGTTTTTATTAATGAGACTGCAAGCTCCCCATTCTTTGTTATGGAATACTCGATATGTTTTGAATTTCCTACACTCATATCTATCTTTTTTATAAGTCCTAAAAAGTTAAGTTCCTGGAGTGTAGATGTTAAATTCTTAGGCGTAACGCCTGCAACTCTTCTATTTAATTCATTGAACTGTATATTATTTTTTGAATAATATAACTCTTCAAGTATAGGTATGCTCCATTTTTTACCTAGTATGTGCAACAAATTTAATGTAGTGCAGCTTTGTTCCTTCAATTTATAACCCTATGTTAAATCAAACTGAAAGTATAAAACCTATGCGTTTGCGTTTATTACCCTTATATACTCCTCAGCTTTTTTAATGCCTCTCTCTAAGGTCATTACCACTTCTAAAGGATACGCCCCTACTGCGGTTTCATTACTTACCATAAGGCAATTTGCCCCATCTATAATTGCATTTGCTATATCACTGACCTCAGCCCGCGTTGGCATTGGCGTACTTATCATGCTTGTTAACATTTGTGTCGCAACAATAACCGGAGTTTTTGTCTTCTTACATGCATTTATTATGATTTTTTGTGCTATAGGTACCTCCTCTATTGGTATTGTAAACCCAAGATCCCCCCTAGCCACCATTATCCAATCAGATGCGCTTGCAATACTATCAATTCTCTCTATTGCACATCTTCTCTCTATCTTAGATATAATCTTTACGTTTTTTGCAAGTGTTCTTACTTTGGCAATATTATCTACAGAGGCAACAAATGAGATTGCAATATACTCAAAATTATTATCTACTGCAAATTTTATATCTTCTATATCCGCATCTGTCGGCGGTGCAAAATTGTCTGGCATATCCTCTATGTCCACGCCCCTGCCATTTACTATATTCCCATTAACCATCGCAGTGCATTCTATAATGCCATCACTGACGATATCAACTGTAAATTTTAATCCCTCATCACCCGTATAAATATAGGCCCCATTTTTTACAAATTTGCTTATGTCAAAATTTAAGTTTAAAACATCTTTAATATTTTTATTGTATCCAAATTTGATTTTCTGCCCTTTCTTAATCTCTATTTGCCCATCAATGTTATTAACGCGTATTTTAGGCCCTGGAAGATCGGCGCATAACTCTATTTTTTTTCCTATTCTATTTGAAATATCTCTAATTTTTTTTGTATATTTGCTCCATTGTTCTAAGCTTCCATGCGACATATTGATCCTTATTATATCAGAATGCCTTATAATCTCCTCAAGATTTTCGGATGAATCTAATATAGGCCCATATGTTATCATAATCTTCGCTATGTTATTATTTTTTGTCATTTTATCACAATTTACAATATCAAAATATTATACAATTAAATATAAGAAATGTTTGTAACTACTTATTCTTATGGTGTGTAAGATAAAAATAAATATATATTTGAATGCGGTTATAATGATTATTTATCAGTGATGATTTTGGCAACAAACTTTCCAAATTTTAAAAATAAGCATAGATATATATCGCACTTTTCGGCAATGCGCTTTGAAGAGCTAAATGACATGCCAAAGAATGTTATATTATCCTATAGCAGTAAACTATCAGAATATATAAGACGAAATATAGAAATGAAGAGAAAAAGATCAGGAATTGATTATGCGGGCGCAATAGTCTTAAAGTCCTATGTAAGCACGGATAATAAATTGATGCTGATCTCAATGCCTCCGGGGTCCCCACTAACATCCACTACTGCAGATTTGCTCATTGCAAACGGGGCAAAACGCATTATTATAATGGGCTGTGCTGGGGCGATAAATAGTGAATTGACCTTTGGGGATATAGTGATATGCAATAAGGCAGTAAGGGACGAAGGCACATCACATCATTATGTAAAATCGCAAATGTATGTATCATCATCAAATACGTTAACGAATTTATTATGCGGGATATCTAAAGATTTAGATATAAAATTTTTTGTAGGCCCAACATGGACGACTGATGCTATGTTCAGGGAGACAAAGCGTGAAATCTCCCATTATTCAAAATTGCATATTTTTACCGTTGAAATGGAGGCAGCTGCACTCTTTGCTGTTGCAAAGAAAAGAAAAATTAATGCATCCGCAGTATTTTCCATATCTGATGTTTTATATGAAAAGAAATGGAGCGATTTTCATGATGATATGCATAAGGGATATAGAAAACTTGCCAGAATAGCATTGGGCTTTAAAGATCTTTAATTTCAGCGCAATGAAGCTGATTTGAATTCAAGGTCTTTTTCTATAATAACTGCAGTGCCATATGCAACAATCTCAGCAACGCTAACAGGGGATCCGATAAATGCGCCAATATAAGGTATGAAACGCGTTATAGGTGTTATAGTACTATGTGACGTATCAAATCTAACATCTACTATTGCATTTGCCCCTACTTTTACGGCCTCGCTCATCAATCTATTTAATGCATCATTTCTTGCTTTGCCTAAAAGCATTGTGTATTCATCAATTTCGCCTCCAAACAACGCTCTTATGTTTGCCATAAATGTCCCAAGTGCGCCTCTAGATGCTGCAGATATACCCCAATGTAAATCCATAATGACTTTTTTTATAGAATATCCAGGCACATAGTTGCTAGATACAGCTATAATCTCCATTAAATGCACCAATCTATCTTAAGCTCACAGGCTGTATCTTCCCAGATTCTTTTTCTATAATAACCGCAGTGCCATATGCAACAATTTCGGTCATGCTCTGCGCAATATCTGAGCTGTCAAATCTGACGTCTATTACTGCATTTGCACCAAGTTTACTAGCTTCAGCTTTTAGCCTATCTAATGCATCATCTCTTGCCTTATTTAGAAGTGTTACATACTCTTTTATCTCTCCACCTCCAATTGCCCTAAGCCCTGCAACAATGTTGCCCCCAAGACCCCTGCTTCTTATTGTAAGACCCCATATCAGGCCCTTTATCTCGCTTATTTTATAACCTGGAACATAGTTGCTTGTAACAACGGAAATATTATCTGACATATAACTACCTCTGTTGCAATAGTCGCAGAAAAGCAATATATATCTTGTTGATTAGAATATATTTCTGTGATTACATGCCAAACAAAGTAAATGCCGGCAAACAATTAGGTACTGATAAAATAATGGCAATACCAAAAAATCCACATACTGATATGCCACTGGAGCAATTTATAGAGCTAGTTCGCGCCGGAGTTGATATCGCTCCATTAGTACATGTCTCAAAAGATAGTACTGAAAAGGTTCCTCAGAAGAAAATTCTAGACTCTACTATGGAGGTGCCGCAAGAGCAGCTTGATGAATTGTCATTATCTAAATATAACAATAATGTTTCTATTAGGCGTAAATGAATTATACGATGAGAAGAATATATATAGATTACATGAGAGCATAAATTGCCTAATATTTAGTAGGCTTAGGTAATTAGACGCCCAATAAAAAATATTCCTACAAAACTGTCATAAAACATAGATCTAAGGTTTCTAAGAATGCTTCATCTAAAAAGAAGAGTTTTCAGCAAAGTTCAATGGAATATTTAATGAGTTACGGCTGGGCAATAATAATAATAGCCGCAATTTTAGGAGTTTTATATTATACTAATGCGTTTAATCTTGTAGTACCTAGCTCTTGTGTTGGCAATCAGGGATTTTTATGCACCAATCCGCAATTATTTGCATCGGATGCGCTGCTAGTTAAAATTGGACAGGAAAGTTCAATACCTATAACTATTACGGGTCTCTCATGCAGTTCTAATCAATCGATATCCACCATAATACCAACCTTAAATATACCATTATTACCGGGCAATGAGCAATATCTGATATTTCATTGTCCAATATCTGGGACTTCACTTGGGACACAGTTTTCCGGATACTTATGGATAAGATATAATACCCAGGCATATATCAATCAAATTGCGCAGATTGGGCATCTTACAAGCAGCGTAACTAATGGCAATGTGATGATCTATGGGTCTGATATATTATCTCCATCTTATAGTTCTGGGCAGGTTCTTATTGTAAATACTGTGAGCCGTAATGTAACAAGTTCGATAACTGGATTTTATGGACCTACGGATGTGTTTATAGCCCCAAATCAAACGGCATTTTATGTAACAAATTCTTATAATAATTCTATATCCGAATTAAATATCACCTCATATAAAACTATTAAGACAATAAGCGGGTTTTCTGACCCTTATGGTATTACGGCATCACCAAATAATCCTGTTTTATATATCGCAAATATTGGCAATAATACAATATCTATCTTCAATTTAACCTCTAATTCAATAACAAAGACAATTTCAATACCAAATCCAATATCTGTGTTTATATCTCCATATAACGATCAGCTTTTTGTGCTTAACGGTGGCACATCTGATGAGATCTCTATAATCGATACAAGTACATACACTGTGGTAAAAACAATTACCGGTTTTAATAATCCTAGAAGAATGGCGATTCTACCTAGCGGCAATGCGGCATATATTTCAAATCTTGGCAATAATACAGTGTCAATAATTAATCCAGTAACTGCAACAATTAACGGAACAATATCTGGATTTTATGGTCCAACTGGGGTTTCTGTATCACCTGACGGTGCATATCTTTATGTTTCAAATTTTGGGAATGATACTATATCAATAGTAAATACAAAGAACAATAAAATTGTTGGGACAATAACTGGGTTAATCGGGGCTCCGGCAGGCTCTGCAATGTTTATACCGACACTGCCAAACTAATTAAGAAACGTTTAAATTAATGCCTATCATATATTTAAAATGTGTTTATATGAAAGGGATTTTTTATCTAGCTATTGTATTATCTGTTGTTGTGCTGCTTCCATATGGTTTTGCGGGCAATGGAATTGGAACGTCTAATATAATGTTAACACAAAATAGCATAGTGCTGCACGCTGGTAATTCAACATCAATAAATTATAATGTAATACTTGCAAGCGGGAATAGCTGGGGTACTACAATCTCCGCAAATAACAGTGCAATGCTCGCAAAGGATGGCATAACGCTGTCTTTTACTAAGTCTTACGGGGATCCGACATTTTCAGGAGCGCTCAATGTTATTGCATCAAATACTGCAATAGCAGGTAATTATATCACTGCGCTATATGCTACGGGCGATGATCCTACGATTAGTAATGTAATATTAGCTATATCAATTATTTCAAATAATAACGCAAAAACATCAAATGTTCTGCCAAATACTACAGTGCAGAATAATTTAACTACTAGCAATAAGACCAAAAATTCAAATGCGCATATATTTGACGTTCTTTATAAAAATTCTACAATAATAAATGCATCAAAAGGCGCGAATTTGTCGCTGGGAAGTGCAATAAGAATAATAATAAAGCCAGGAACGTATGCGCTCATTGGCAATTCATTACTTAATAAATACAATTTTTCAGTTATAGATTTTAGTGCTCCATCAACATTTTTACCCTCAAATTTAAGTAATTATAGCGCAACTGGGGCGTATGCGTTTGCGGTTAACGGAGTAATAAGCCCTTCAATATCATTTGTAAATGCAAGTGCCGATCCAAAAGCGATAATCAGCATAATAAGTGCAAATAATTCTACTACTAGCTGGACGCTTTTAGGTGGTGTGTTCAATGGCAGCGCGTACATAAACGGCACATATAAGTTCCCAAACGTCTGGTCATACCCAAATAGCACATATATGGTAAATAATGAATTTTATAAGCCTGTAATGTGGGTATTTCTCACAAAAAAGCAGCAAAAAATTACAACTACAACATATCCAATAAAAAGTGGTTCAAGTAACACCACTACAGTTAAATCAAACCAATCAGCTAATACATCTAATTCATCAAATACGTCAAATGGCAGCGGCACATTATACATCGCTATCGCTGTTATAATCATAGTGGTTATACTAGTATTAGCGTTGCAGAAGATGCAGGGCAAGCAAAAGAAATGATTTAACAGTTGGTGTTAATTTTTTGGGTACGTTTGTATCCTTATTTTATATAATAATTTAGCACTATTTTTAACAAAGTGAGCGGGAAATCCCACACTCTTCAGAGGTGGGATGAAAGCGAACCGCAGAAAAGTGTATAAATATAAATAATGATATAAAATATATGGAACTGACAAGAGCCTACAAGTTCAGAATCTATCCTGATGCAAAACGTCAGAAAGAGATAGAATTGCAGCTCACACTTTCAAAAGAATTCTACAATTTGCTTCTTGAAAAGTCTATACATTCGTATAAGGATGGGAACAAGAAACTTTCGATGGCAACATTGAACAGGTTTGCAAAAGAGATAGAGAAGGACAAGAAATTCCTGCAGATATACTCTCAAACAAGATGCGAGATAAAAT
>JAJZJI010000036.1 GCA_021828345.1 Microcaldota archaeon | reverse complement strand
TTATAGATTTGAGACCGATTATTTTAACGGATATTTATATGCATGGCCGGGCAGTGCATACCTTGCAATATTTGGTGCAGATTCAGCATACTTCCATGCTGCATATCCACCAAATGGTGTTATGCCTTCGACAAGTATTGGTTATTCACTTGAATCATTTGCAAGTGTTAAAGTTCCATCAATTATGCAGGGTCAGAATGCACAGTTAAAAGGTTCTGCAACTGGTGGTACTTTACCATATACATATCAATGGCTCGAAGAGGCGCCTGGTGCATCATCATTTACTGCAATATCTGGTGCAACATCACAAAATTATCTATTTACTACAACAACATCAACTCCAACAGGCACATACCAGTTTGAACTTCAGACAACAGACAGCGCAAATCCACAAAACCAAGCAACAAGTGCACCGGTAAGTGTTGTAGTAAATGTAAATACTGTTGAATTATCTGTAAAGATTGTGATCACAAATTCACAAAGTATACCGACAGTTGCACCATTCCAACAATTACTAAATATAAACAGCAATCATTACTCGTCATACATAAATTCAGGATGGACCAATGTTGAATTTACAACAGCAAATTCTGCATCTGGAAATCTAATTGCAGCATGGGTTGAAAATAATAATACAAATACTGCGCAGAATACTCTTGTATGGCTTAATCTATCCCAAGGAATCGCCGCAAATTCTAATGTTGTCGTTTATATGAATATAATGTCGGGAAGTGTGATGTCCGCAAACGGTCCGACAGGTGAGGCAGCCCAGCTCTCACCAACATACGGAGAATACGAAAACATAAAACAGGTAATGCTCCCTGGTCTTGAGTACCAAATTTATTATGATACAAATGGAATATGTAATAGTACAAATTATGAAAATGCATTATACAATGCGCCTCTTGGTCAAGGTACGACGATAAATGGTTGTGGCACATTTGTATCATCAACCCCAATATTTAATACAAGTGAAATTGGCACTACACAACCAATCGGCGGTGGAACATATTCTTACGTTATATTGAATTATCAATGTAGAAGTAATGGTGGTGGTCCATTCCCGAATCCACCGATACCGCTCTGTGGTAGTTCTCCATATAATTCATTCCAGATAAAAACAATAGGTTTTATTCAGACAAATTCATCATCTGGAAATAACAATGCTGAAAACCTATACCAATGTGGGGATGGTGTTGGTGCAGGTTATGGAACCTCATTTGCAACAAGTAATGGTGTTAATTGGTTAGGAGGTACGACAGTCCAAAACAATATTGAAAATTCTCAATGGGGAATTAATTGTAATACCGGTGGCGCCAGATTGGCTCTAGGAGATTATAGATTTGAGACCGATTATTTTAACGGATATTTATATGCATGGCCGGGCAGTGCATACCTTGCAATATTTGGTGCAGATTCAGCATACTTCCATGCTGCATATCCACCAAATGGTGTTATGCCTGGATATTATACAGCACTTTCTGATGTGTTTGTAAACGAGAGTGTAACAAATCTTCTTCAAGGTCAGAATGATGTTCTTGGATCTACAGTATATGGTGGAGAGTCCCCGCTTACATATCAGTGGCTTGAAGAGGCACCAGGTTCTAGTTCATTTACTGCAATATCTGGTGCAACCTCCTCAACATATACATTTGCAACAATTTCATCAACTGCAACTGGAACATATCAATTTGAACTTAAAGTTACCGATGCAACAGGAGCTGTCCTTACAAGTGCTCCAATAAGTGTTACTGTTAATACTAATACTGTTCAATATTCTGTTCCAATAACAATAACCAATAGCCAAAGTACCGCAACATCCGCTCCATTCCAGGAGCTTATATATGTAAATAGTAATCAGTATTCAAGTTATATAAATTCAGGATGGACCAATGTTGAATTTACTGATGGAAGTAGCGCAACTGGGAATGTATTATATGCATGGGTCGAAGCAAATGCAATAAATACCGCAACAAATACTCCCGTATGGGTTAAACTTCCAAATGGTGTTGGAGCAAATTCTAATTTGGTAATATATATGAATATGATGGGCAGCACAAATGTAATGTCAGCAAACGGCCCAACAGGAGAAGCAGCGCAGCTCTCATCAACATATGGCGAATACGATGATATAGGAAAGGTAATGAATAATGGTTTAGTATACCAATTGTATTACGATCCAAGTAGTTCTGGAACCGGTACAAATTCACAACAAGAAACTGCAATATATTCTGCAACTCTGAGCAACGGTGAAAGTGTTAATGCAAATGGGCAGACATTTACTTCATCTACAAATACATTTGAGACTACAAGAACTGTAAGTTCACAGAATGTCAATGGTAATACGCAAGGTAATGTAATAAATAACTTAGAATGCGGTTATACTGGAGGTACTGCATTTCCAAATCCTCCTGTTGCAAATTGCGGTAATGCGTATACGATAAAAGAGGTAGGATTTGCGCAGGTCAATCAAACAAGTACATTTAGTGTAGATGTAGATGATGGTGCGCTTGTAGGTTTGGAAACTTCAGCTCCTGTATCATTTGAAGCATGGCTTGGAAGCGTATCACAAAATCCTGGGAATGCTATAAATAGTTGGAGTGGTAAGGGTGCCACAATAATTAACTCTGGCAGTTTTGCGCCATCAGATTATTCAATAGAATATGATTTCATAAATCAGGGAGGTCCAGCATATTTCTCACTTTGGAGCAGTAACAGCATAAACTACTACAGTCCAAGCAACCCTCCAAGTGGTGTTATGCCAGGTGCTAGTGGTAGTGGCGTTAGCTGAATATTGATTATTTATTGTAGATTATAATTTTAATTTTGTAAATGCAACCACTGGGTTTATGTTGTTTCTAATATTGCATCAGTCAGTCAAATGACTTAAAATATACAAATTATGTCAGTGTAGTGACATATTTAAATCTTCGATGCCTTTATCTAAAGACAATGAGAAATAGATTTCCAAAGAGCAATGATATTACGCATCCTATGAAAATAAAGACAGCAAAAGGTATTGCATTCTTATAGGTTGGCAATCTTAAATGAGGCTCTTTTTTCTTAATCTCATTTATCATCTTTTCTGTAACAAGTCCGCCAAAATCTGGAACATATTTTTTTATTGTTCTTATAGTCTTCTTATCAAGCATGTTAAGTGCTATTATATCATCCTCCTCTATTTCAGATACCTTTGCATTTATTATCATTGCCTTTGTCATAGGTTTTTCAAAGAGTATTGTAAATATGGAACCAAGCATAAGTAGACCTAAAAGCAGAACACCCCAAATGCCTATAAAATTAACAGCAACCAAAACGCCAATTAAGACAATATATGATACGCCAGCAGTGATGGATTTTAATTTTGCGCTTTTGGTAACATCATTTAAGATTGAATGATTGATCTTTTTAATCGCTTTTGGTATATAATATAGAGGTACAAGAATTAGGGCCGATATGCCACTTCCTATTAATATGGATATAACAAATGGTATACCATACTGAACATTCTGGGATATTATAGGAGCCGATTGAACTGTTAGAAGCATTGATATAGCAGCAAATTCAAGTATATCGCCAAGACCTAAGCTTCCAGCCTTATATAGCGCAAAATAGCCAAATATTACTATTAATATTGCTATAACAAAACTCTCAACAATATAATATAGATTCCAATTTAAAAGTGTCATAACTACTGCTATAAATATAGTCGCATATACCACAATGCTAGGAACGTTTCTATTGTTAAATATGTCATATAACATATAGAGCAGCGATATTAAAACAACTAAAATCTCCTCAATTAAAAGCAGCTCCATATATGCACCAATTATCATAATAGATACAACAGATAAGATAAATCATTAAAATGAAACATTACACTAAAACAAAGAGATAATCTATCGCAATATATATAAGCGTTAATATGTTAATAAGATAGTTAACGCATAGATGTATATTAGAATTAAAATTAATAAAATTGATGCAGTGCGGCAATACCATAATATAATGCCACAAACATTATATAACCGTAAAATTGCCATAAATTAACGCCGCTTTAAAGATGTGTTAGGATGGTTGTAGATCATAAAAAAATTGAGGAAAAATGGCAAAAGGCATGGGCGGAGAGCACCTTCTTTGAATCTGAGCCATCGGAAAAGAAGGAGATTATGGTAACCGTTGCAATGTCATATGTTAACTCACCACCGCATATAGGGCATTTTAGAACATATGGAACGGCAGATGTATATGCAAGATATATGCGTATGCGTGGCTATAACGTACTATTTCCAATAGCATTTCACAAAACTGGTACTCCGATACTTGGCATAGCAAAGCGAATGGTGGCAAATGATCAGGATCTTATAAATGATTTTATAGATGTATATGATGTGGATAAGTCGGTAATACCTAAAATGATTGATCCATATTTTATAGCCGAATATTTCAAGAATGAATTTGAGCGTGAATTTAAGGCATGCGGCTTTAGCGTTGATTGGAGAAGAGCATTCGATTCGATAGATCCCCTCTTTAGTAAAATGGTGGAATGGCAGTTCTATAAATTAAAAGAGCTTGGCTATCTAACGCAGGGTGCGCATCCTGTCGGTTGGTGCACAAATGAGAATAACGCTGTGGGGCAGCATGATACGAAAGGGGATGTGCAACCTGAGATAGAAAAAATAGTGGGTATAAAATTCAAGGAAAAGAATACTAATAACTTCTTTGTCTGCGCGACATTTCGTCCAGAAACAATAGAGGGTACTACAAATCTTTTTGTAAATCCGGATGCGGAATATGCATTAGTAGAGCTTGATAAATTTAAGGCATACGTATCAAGAGATATGGTCGCTCCACTATCCTATCAGATGAGTGTTAAGATAATAGAGGAGGTAAAAGGATCGGATTTGATAAATAAGATTGCTACAAATCCATTAACAAATGAGGATATACCTGTACTTCCTGGGCGCTTTGTCAAGCCCGATTTTGGTACAGGTGTTGTGATGTCCGTTCCTGCACATGCTCCATTTGATTATTCTACATTAAAAGCAATAGAGATTCTAGGTATAGATGTGCCAAAAGAGCCATATAAGTCTGTTATACGAATGGATAATTTAGATAAAAATGATAATCAATCTCCAGCTCTAATATATCTTAAAAAACATAATTGGTCAATAGACAATAATTCAAGCGAGATAGTGGAGATGGCAACAAAGGAGCTATATAAAGATGAAGCGCATAGCGGAGTTATGATATCTGGAAGATATGCAAATATGAAGGAGATGCAGGCGCGCAATCTTATACGTAATGATCTAATAGAATCTAAAAATGCCATATTAATATACGTACTTGCAAATGATGAGGTTGTCAAGTGCAGATGTGGCACTATTGTTATAGTAAAGGTAGTTGATGATCAATGGTTTATAAATTATGGCGATAAAAAATGGAAGGATAATGTGCTTGCACATCTCTCAACCATGAAATTATATCCAGAAAAAACGCGCTTAACCTATCAGAGGGTAATAGATTGGATAGAAGAGCGCGCAACCGAGAGGGCGGAAGGGCTTGGCACTAAATTTCCATTTAATAAAGAGCATATAATAGAGTCGCTATCAGATTCTACGATATATATGGCATTTTATACAGTGATAAATATACTAAGAAGTGCAAATATATCTGCAGATTCATTAAAAATAGAGTTCTTTGATTATGTTTTTAATGGCAGTAAAGATATAGAGCAGGTATCAAAGGCGACGGGTATAAGCGCATATGTATTAAAACGCTCAAGGGAGTCATATGAATATTGGTATAAGAATACATCAAGGCACTCGGGTTCTGATCTAATATACAATCATCTTATAATGTATATATTCAATAATGTGGGTATATTCAAAAAGGAGTACTGGCCAAAGCAGATAGTGGCAAATGCATTGCTTATGTACGAAGGGCAGAAGATGAGCAAGAGCCTAAGAAATACAATACCTCTGCATCGTGTTAGAGTAGCATATGGTTCAGATGTATTGCGCGCTGTTATAATAGGTAGCGTAAATATAGATTCAGATTCGAATTTTACAGATCTTTCAGCAAATGTGATGCTGCAAAAGTTCGAACAGTTTAAAAATATAATATCTGAGCTTGATAGCTATGAGAGTAAGGAGCTAAAACCAATAGACTTCTGGCTCTATTCAAGATTAAATTCGAAGATAATGGAGGTCACACAGAATATGGAGGAGTTTAGATTTGGTGATGCATTTAATGGACTATTCTATGGCTCGCTATCTGAGATAAAACATTATACAGATAGAAAAGGTTCAAATAAGCTTGTATTGACAGATTTCATATCTGGTGTGGTTAAAATGCTATCCCCTATAATGCCTCATATATGTGAGGAATTTTGGAGCATGCTTGGTAATAGCAGCATGCTGATAAAGGAGAGCTGGCCAGAGCCCGATAACTCAATGGCAAGTGTAGAAGTAGAGCATGAGGAGAAAATAATAGAGGATACAATATCTGATATGAGAAATGCTATTGCATTAACCTCAAAGATGGAGCAGAATCAAAAAAAGAAGTTATCAAAGATATCACTAATAATTGCAGATCAATGGAAATTTGATGCTTATAATGAGCTTGTATCAAAGCGCAAGATGTCTGAAGTGATATCCTCAATGGATCAAAAGGATAAGGAGCGCGCTGCAAAGTATCTATCGCAATTTAAGAATCCAATGGAATTAATGGCGTTAAAAGACATAAATTCGGAATTATTATATAATTATTTTAAGGATGCATGCAGCTATATAAAAAAGGAGCTAAATTGCGAGAATATTCATATAGAAAAAGAGGGCGAATCTCAAAATCCAAGAGCAGCAAGAGCGCTTCCAAATAAGCCTAGCATCTCTTTGGAGTGGAGTTAATAATTAATATTATTTATAGTTTATATGTTGATTAATAACTAAAATGGTAGTTAAATTAATAATTTTGATCTGAGCTGTGATTTGTAATGGATAACATATACAATAAATATTCACTGTTTATATTTGATTGGGATGGCACAATAGTTAAAATAAAGCTTTTAAATAAATTAAATGAATTGAAAAATCCTCTCTGGAAACGCAAAAAATCGCATAAAATTGAAACGTTAAATAATACACAGCTTCATAAAATAGAGATAAAAGAGCAGAGCAGGGAGGAGCGATTTAGATATCTACTAGATCCATTGGTATTTATACTGCGTCCAAAACTGCAAGACGACTCATTATCTCTTTTGAATGCACTTTCTAAAAAGAAGCTTGCGCTCTTTACAAACGGCGCAAAGTGGCGCGTTAAACGAGAGATGCGTTCATTAAATGTGGATAAATTTTTTAAGATATTTGTATCTGCGCAGGATATAGGCGCACTAAAACCATCGCCTAATGGTATAAAATTGATACTAAAATCTGAGAATATACATAAGATGCGTGCTCTTTATGTGGGGGATATGGCAGATGATATAGTTACCGCTAAAAAGGCGGGTATAGACTCATGTGCAATAGCGTCCGGGTTTGATAACTATGAAACATTGGCAGCCGAGCATCCAACATATTTATTTAAAGATATAGATAGTTTTGTACTAGCGCTGCATAATGATAAATTATCCTGAAATTCTTCTGAATAATTTTGTATAAAAGCTGTTAATCTCAGAGTAGTAGAAGCGCTTTAAATTATTGCTATTTTTTATGAATATTGATCTATCATAACTCTCTATGATTTTAATTATTCTATTTGGTATACTATCAAAATCTGCCTTAATACACATGCTCCCAACTTCATTTGGTATGGGGGAATTGGCGGGTATAACGGCAGGCGTTCCAAGGGCAAGGCTCTCTAGTGTTATCATACTAAGCCCTTCGCGCTCTGACATATTTAAGAGCAGATGCGATCTACACATTAATGAGTAGAGTTCAAAATTCTCTTTGATTGGCATTAACATTTTAATATTTTTATCAAGCTTATATTTTTTTATCATAGAGGTTATATGTACTCTTTCAGGCCCATCGCCCACTATTATCGCGCGTATATTAGGCTTACTCTCTTTTATTTTTTTTATAATCTCAATAAATAGATCTAGTCGCTTCTCTTTTATCAGTCTTCCCGCAAAAAACACATCATATTCAAAATTTCCATTAAAGCTCTTTTTGACATCTAGCATAAGCTTATAATCAATTACTGGGGTAAAAACATTGATCTTATTCTGTTTTACATTAAATTCATTATGTAACATTTTTGCATTATGTGATGAATTTGTGATGTACAAATTTGCCGAATTAACCACCATGCGTGATAGAAAGTATCCAAGATTGCCAAAGATAAATCCCGCATAATTAATCCAGTACTCTCTGCTCCATACCTCCGCAACTCTCATTATAAGGCACACATTGTAAATTTTTGAATATATTAATATAGGAATTATATGTGTAAATGGAAATTCATCAATTATTAGTGCATCAAATCTATATCTAAAGAGCCTAAACATACTAATGCTAAAGATTATGGATTTTCTAATAGAGCGCCTTCTGTGTCTATACATGCTCTCTATAGTCGCACTTCCGAATGTGTGATAATTAACATTATTTTCAATAAACTCCTTTTGCATTCCCTTCCATTGCATGGTGAAGAAATGCACCTCATACGTTTTTGATTTTGCAAGCGTTTCTGACTCTATCTTATTTATCCGCTCTATACCTCCAACATGGTATGGATATACAAAATCATAGATAAATGCGATTTTCAATTAATCACTTTTTTATTAGCTTAAGTACTTCATCAACGCTATGGGTATTTAAAATTCTATTCCCCGTTAACCATCCGCGCCTTGCAGTTCCGATCCCAAATCGTAAAAGTTCCATATGCTCTTTTCTATGTGCGTCGCTTCCTATGGAGAACATTACATTATACTTGGATGCAAGCATTATATTTGTGTCGTTTAGATCTAGCCTGCTAGGATATGCGTTTATCTCAAGCGCAACATTATTCTTATAGGCGGCATCAGCAACACTCTCAATATCTATTGCGTATGCGTTTCTTTCATTTATTATACGTCCGGTCGGGTGCGCCACTATATGTATTAAGCCAGATTCGATTGCACATATCATACGCTTTGTCATCTCATTACTATCCATTTTAGTATTCATGTGAACTGCGCCGATTACGCAGTCCATCTCTTCAAGCGTTTTTCTATTTAAATCAAGGCTACCATCCTTTAAAATCTCAACCTCCGCACCCTTTAATATTCTAAATTTATCAGAAAAGCGCGAATTTAATGCATCGACTCTCTCAAAATATTTTTTGAATTGTAACTCATTCATTCCATTTGCAATTTTAAGGCTTTTAGTGTGGTTGGTCGTAGCAATATATGATCTTCCTATTTTCATTGCATATTCTGCCATCTCCTCTATACTATTAATCCCATCAGTCTCTTTTGTATGTGTGTGCATATCCCCTAGTAAATCATTATAATTAACAATTTTAGGCAGCATGTTCTTTTCTGCAAGTTCTATCTCTCCGCGATTTTCGCGCATCTCAGGGCTTACATACTCAAGTCCAAGTTTTTTGTATATATCACGCTCGCTAGCGCTAGATATATTTTTTTCATGTGCATCAAAAAGTCCATACTCATTTAATTTATAACCCTTTTTCATTGCAATTTTTCTAATAGCTACGTTATGGTCCTTGCTACCTATAAAATACTGCTCTGCGGCGCCAAAGCTCTCATTTGGTATTACGCGTATATCACAGCTAATTCCAATGTCTAACCATACAGTACTTTTGGTATCCCCCTTTACTATTACATTGCTTACATTCTTCATA
>JAJZJI010000004.1 GCA_021828345.1 Microcaldota archaeon | reverse complement strand
TTATACATAATATTCCAAGGCATTATAAGCTATTTAAGAAAGGATTTAAACATAGATTTCTACAAGATGAATGCAATAGTTATAATAGTAATAGCAGTGTTTTTAGTTTTCTATCAGCCATACAATGCAACGCTTAATGGAAGAATACCGGCAATACTTGGTATACCAATAACTGTAAGCGGCCCATTGTTCGCATTGATTTTTATCGCCATACTCAATTATTTGCCAAAAGAGCTGCATAAACGCAAGATTGCATTTAAGAATGATACAAATATGACTAGAATGATATGGACCGCAGCAATAATAATAATCGCAATATCTGCAATAGCTCTCACACCACTTGGAGATACTGTAAAATCATATTTAAGCCTGAGTACAAAATTCACAACACCATCGACTCCTCTTTTTATGACTGTACAAGAGTTTATGCCTACGGGTCTTACATATGATTTTGGTTCAGCGGGATTTGGTGTAATAGGATCAAGCCTTTTTGGGATTCCATTATACATCTATATAGTGATGATAATTGCATATGTGCTAATAATTTTGAGCATAATATTTAGAAAAAGCAATATCGGTATCCTATACTTATGGATTACGCTTCCGCTTGCCGTTGCCGCTTTCTCTGAAGTAAAATATCTGCCACATTTTGGTGTTGCATACATTTTATTAATAGGCATAATAATAGGCGAATTACTTGCGATTATAGGTAATAAATTTGATTTTCATATGTATGAAAATAGAGACAATATGAAATTGTATATAAAGAATGCCTATCAAAATAATAAGGATTTGGTATATGCAATATTTTCAATAGCTCTCTTTTTTGTAATGCCTATAATAGCAGTAGTATTTTTATTAATAATAATACTCACAAAGAGCGCAAATAACAATAATTATATGTATGGGCTTATAGCGCTGTTTTTTATATCAATTATAATTCTATACGCAATAAAGGGTCCAGTCAATGGGGAGATGGGTTCTATAGTAGATTCATTTAGCGCTGCGACAGTTTATTCAGCAAATCCATCTACCGCATGTACTACAATATCAAATCAGAATAATGCTGTAGGTTATGACTTATACTGTAATATAGTACCTCAATATTGGATAAACGCTGCGAGCTGGATGCGCCAAAATGTAGGTCCAAATGGTCCAAGAATACTCTCATGGTGGGATTATGGCGATTGGATAAATTGGTTTGGCCAGAGTCCTGCTGTAATACGTGGAGATAACTCTGTAGATAAACAGGATTTTGCAACAGCAGCAAATTATGTACTTGGAAAGAATGATAATTATTCATCAAAGAATCTTGCCAATTTCATGAACACAAACCAAACAAAATATGTGGTGTTTGATGAAGCTCTCATACAGAAGTGGGGTGCGCTGGACTTCCTTGCATGTATAAATGTGAATGCAACATCAAAGGCGTTTGCAATAGCGCAGGGACAGCAACAGACTCCTCCAGCCCCATATCTATTAGGTCAATCACAATGTGAACTAACACATGATCCTGAGCTTGTATTAATTCCATTATCCGTACTCGCCCCAACTGTTAGCAGTCCTTCAATTAGTGATTACTGTTCAATATCAAATAATAGCGTGCAATATGCAAAGGGATATCTTGTAGTCGGAGATACTGTAGAGAATCAGAGTGTATGTGTTGGAACAAATCCAACAGTGAATGGTGACGTGCCATTATACACGAGCAATGGTACTAAGATGAATGCGATGGTTCAGCTTGAGACATTATCTCCAATGGGTGAGACAAGCGTAGGTCAGGCTGGGAGTATTTACTTAGAATATCTTGTGATATATACGCCAAATGGTCCAAATAATACTATAACGAACGCACCATCTGGCTTTTATGATTCAAATTTCTACAAAGGATTCTTCCTTGGTAATCTAAATGGGTTTACGCAGGTATATCCATCTAATGCCACTGGTATAAACTTTGTAAATGGTACATACCCAATAAGAATATTCTCATTGAATAACTTTACTGGGACTCTACCAACACCAACAGCAAAGCCAAGTTATGTGGTGAATAATTATACATTCCCTGGATAGTAACTAATAAATCTCTTTTCGCTAAAATCTTAATGCGAAGTGGGCTTGTAGCTCAGCCTGGTTAGAGCGCTGGTCTTATAAGCCAGATGTCGAGAGTTCAAATCTCTCCAGGCCCATTTTATTAAAAGATTTATCCTAAATGTATATGTCTTATTTTCTTAATACATTTGGCATTAAAATTCGATAGTATTCTAATTATAATGGAAGGAAAAGTTATGGTATGTATTAATTAGTCTAAATATGATCATATTTTTACTGGGAATTTGGTAAATGATGGCATCTACTAAGAATACTGTGCTGATCTCTCAATATTTTAATAAATTAACAAAATAATTAGGCAACTACTGTATGTTTATGGTGTGTATCAGTTTTTTTCGTTATTAATCTATTACTATTTTTTCTATAAAATGCATATATTACGTTTGCTACTAAAAGTGCTATCAAGTATGGATATAATATTCCTATGTACGCTATTGCGTAAGAGAGTAGTGCTATAAACGTTCCGTATAAAAGTTGTGGATACATTTTATATGGTGATGTTTTTGGTTCTGTTATCATAAGAAAAGCAAAAAGGTAATTCACACTTCCAATAGAGACAAATAAATTATTAATGGAAAGGGCGGTATTAAAAACAAAACTGATTATTATAAATACAAAAGCAAAGGATAATGCTATTGGTATGCGTTTAGACTCATATGCTGATATTAAAAATATAATCGCTATGGGTAATGCGAAAGTACCTATATTGTAACTAATAGAGCCCCACCATTGATCCCCAACAAGTAATATACCTAAACCTACAAATAATCCAAATGCAGCGGGGTTGAAAATGTTAACACTTTTTATTTTAATAAATAATTTAGATATCACTGCTGCTATTGATGCAACTACTATAGATATTATGAAACCAGATGCTGGTGCAACAAGGCCTATTATAAAACCAGTTATAATACCAGAAAAAGGTATTTTTGTATCCTTTTGTTTTATGTAATATTTTTTTAAAAGCAATTCAGTAATCGAACAGATTGCAATGGAAATAATTAGATTATATGGTATATACTCAAGCATATAACTGGATATAAACGTTATAATTAATAAGAGTAATATGGTGGTGATATACATACGCCCAACATGGCTATTTAATATTTTCATAAAATCATAATATACTAATCACTAACATTATTAATCATATATTACTATTTCGTATTTTATTTCGTTTATCTATTTCGCATATTTTTATTAAAAAACGAAATAATCAAAAAGATATATAAAAGTCAATAATCAAATTATTGTTGATAAAAATGAGTAGTCAGGGGAAGACAAAGCGTATAATATTAGAACTTATATCTGATGGTGTTAATAATCTCAGTGCGATAAGTAAGAGGCTTAATTTGGCACCATCAACTGTTAGTAAGCATCTTCATGATTTGGAGGAGAGCGGAGCAATAATATATGATGAAAATCCGCATTTTAGAAAATGGAAGAATTATATAATAAATGAGGAATTTGCTCCTAAACAGGATAGGAATATAATACCACCAATGAAAAATGTTATAGTGGGTGCCATAATTGCATTTGCTATTGTGGCTACACTTTTATATTTTTATTATGGCAGTAGCGCTAATACTGTTTATGTACCTATAAGTATAACCGATCCACCACAAGTTCCTATTGGTACGCAATCTCTATATATCAATTATAGCTCCTTTTATGTAAATGTTGCAAATGGAAATACTTCAAAATGGATATATGTTAATTCTAGTGGAAGCATAAATCTTATGGGAATAATAAATACAAGTGCTGTAATAGGTGGTATAACGCTTCCTGACAATTCGTTTATTAAAGGAATTAAATTCAATATAAGTGCTGCGCGCATAACAATAAATAATATTTCATATAATGTAAAAATTCTAAATAATATGATTAATGCGAGAATATCAAATTATACCCCTCTAAACCATTCTGGAATCTTATTAGATTTCTATCCTACTGTTGTGCCTATATATACAAATAATTCGGCGTCATTTCTTCTAGTTCCATCTATATATGCAACTAGGTATACATATGGTGGCAATAATATAAAATTTAGATCACAATCTTATGTAAATAAATACGCAATACCAATGCAAAATAAATTTTTGAATTTATCTATAACCACAAATGTGTTAGTAACTAATGGTAATACTCTGTTTAATATTGGAGTTAAAAATACTCTAGGCAAAAATATCACTATATTATGTATAAGGGTTATAAATAAGAATAATAATTCAATGTATTTTAAAAATGCAATCGAACCTAACGAGAAAGAAAATTTATCCGGTATCTATCCTATTATGCGTGAGAACTCTACAATATTAATAAACGAATCCGTACCTTATGTTGGTGAAAATTATAGTGTAATTGTAAATGGTACAATAAAAAGAATATTAATTATAAACTCCAAAATGAACAACATACAATCACCAGAATATACCAACAGGGAATTATTAATTGAACATACTAATTATTTTGATATGCTTGTAACGAGAAACGGCAGTTTAATGCTACCATTACCATTTATGCGTTATGATAATAATTCATTGATGAATGCGGGATATACGTTAAAAGCCAATGAGTCAAAACAATTTAATTTTTCTATAAATAACAGTATAAACATAAACAAAAATGATAATTATACAATATTGATTATAACAAATTATGGTATGGCATATTCAAGCGTTAATGGGGTATAAACCAATTTTATAGCGTTAAAATATAAAGATTATCTTTGAATATAGAATGATACAATGCCTTTAAACAAGGACGCATTTAAAGATAAATTTACATTATCTAATGGTAAGGTTGTCGAGTACATATCACTGCCAAAAGTTGAAAAGTTAGGGATTGGAAAAGTATCAATTCTTCCATTTTCAATAAGGATAATGTTAGAATCTCTTTTAAGGAATATGGATAATATTTCTATAAAAGAGAGTGATGTGCGTACACTAGCTAATTGGGATCCTAAAAATCCATCAGAGGAAGATATTCCTTTTAAAGTTGCAAGAGTGTTAATGCAGGATTTTACTGGGGTTCCGGCAGTTGTTGATTTAGCATCAATGCGCGATTATTTGTTTAAATCTGGAGTTAATCCAGAAAATATAAATCCTAACATTCCTGTAGATCTGATAATAGATCATTCTGTTCAGGTGGACTCATTTAATTCAAATGATTCTATACGTACAAATCAGAAATTTGAAATATCTAGAAATAAGGAAAGATATGAATTACTAAAATGGGCAAGCTCATCAGTAAAAAATTTTAATGTTTACCCTCCATCTGCAGGAATTTGTCATCAAATAAATCTTGAATATCTAGGTAAATGTATTATATTAAAAAAGAACGGCAGTATATACCAGGCAATATTCGATACTCTTGTAGGAACCGATTCACATACAACTATGATAAACGCTTTAGGGGTAATAGGGTTTGGTGTTGGTGGTATAGAAGCAGAAGCAGCATTGTTAAATGAACCTGTATACCTATCAACTCCAAAAGTCGTCGGAGTTGAATTCTATAATAAATTGAATCCTGGAGTAACGGCAACAGATCTAGCGCTAACGCTAACTAAGATACTTAGAGAGAAAAATGTCGTAAATATGTTTATAGAATTCTTTGGCAGCGGATTAAATAGTCTTACAATACCTGATAGGGCAACGCTTTCTAATATGTGTCCAGAGTATGGAGCCACCATAGCCGTTTTTTATATAGATAATCAAACTATAGACTATTTAAAATTAACTGGTAGAAGCGATGAACAAATTGATTTAATTAAAAAATACTTAGACTATCAGAATATGCTTAATATTGATTATAAAAAAATAAAATATAGCGATACATTTAAGATTGATTTGTCAGAAATTCGTGCTAGTGTTTCAGGACCGTCATTGCCAAAACAGCATGTATATCTTGAAGATACAAGAAAGAGTTTTGAACAGATGCTTAAAAATCATAAAGAGGAAATATCAATAAAAGATATGACGCGTTGGAGTTCAGAGAGCGCACATAATCATTCTAGAATAAATAATAATGTATATATTAAAAAAGAAACTGACAAAAAAGAATATACAAATAATAAAATAGATCTTTCTGATGGAGATATTGTTATTTCTTCAATAACAAGTTGTACAAATACTAGTAACCCTTACTTAATGATTGCTGCTGGATTACTTGCAAAAAAAGCTGTTATGCGTGGACTAAAGGTAAATGCGGCAAAAGTAAAAACAAGTTTTGCGCCAGGGTCTAGAGTCGTTACAAAGTATCTTGAAAAAGCTAACCTCCTTGAATATCTAGATAAGCTTGGATACTCAATTGTAGGTTATGGCTGTATAACTTGTATAGGTAATAGTGGACCGCTTATAGGTGGTCAGAGCGAAATAATAAATAACAAAAATCTTTCTGTAGTCTCTGTTTTATCTGGAAATAGAAATTATGAATCTAGAATACATAGGGATATACGTGCGAATTATTTAATGTCACCTCCTTTAGTTGTGGCTTTTGGTATCGCAGGCACAATACTAATAGATCTAACAAAAGATCCTATAGGTACTGATTCGAATATGAACAAAATATATCTAAAAGATATATGGCCAACGGATGAGGAAATAATAGAAGTGATATCAAAGGATCTCTCTAGGGACATGTTCGAGGACGCGTATGGCGATAATATATACAAGGTAAATCCATTCTGGAATAATATTCACGAAACGAAAGATAAAATGTTCAAATGGAGTCAAAGAAGTACTTATATAAAAAATCCCCCATTTTTTGAAAATTTTGATATTAACTACAAAAAATCTACAGTTGTGGAGATAGCAAATGCGGCAATATTATCCGTATTTGGGGATTCATTATCTACTGATCATATATCTCCTGCTGGTGAAATAGGGCTTGACAGCCCTGCGGGTAAATATTTAATTTTAAATGGTGTAAGACAACAGGATTTCAATACTTATGGTTCAAGGCGTGGCAATCATGAAGTAATGATGCGTGGAACATTTGCGAATAATAGGATAAAAAATATGATTATGGAGGGAAAAGAGGGTGGATTAACAAAATATTTTCCAACAAATACTACTATGAGTATATATGATGCTGCCATTGCATATAAAAAAGAGGGCAGGCCAACTGTTGTATTTGGTGGGATTGAATATGGTTCTGGAAGCTCAAGAGATTGGGCAGCTAAAGGACCCGCGCTTTTAGGTGTTAAGGCTATAATAGCAAGCAGTTTTGAACGTATACATAGGAGCAATCTTGTTGGGATGGGTGTGCTACCATTGCAATTTGAAAAAATGGATAATTTTGCATCATTAAAAATAGATTATACTAAAAGTATTGACATAATAATAAAAGATTTAAAACCACGTTCAAAAGCTCTGCTTAAATATACTGATGTTAATAATAAAAAATCCAATGCAAATTTAGACATATTACTTAATAGCGAAAATGAACTTAACTATTATTTAAACGGTGGAGTTTTAAGACACGTATTAAAAAGAATTATAAATAATGAAAATTGAATTCAGATATTATGTTCTATTATGTTAACAATTTCCTGCCCGACTTCAGAGCATTTAGATGTACCTCCAAGATCATATGTTAAAATCTTATCATTTTTTATTAAGGTATTTACTGCTTTATCTATTAACTTTGAAGCATCTGTATAACCCATCCATTCAAACATCATTTTAATGGAAAAAATGGTCGCGATGGGGTTTACAATGTCTTTATTTGTATATTTTGGAGCGGATCCATGTACAGGTTCAAACATTGCATAATTATAACCTATATTTGCTGCAGGCGCAATACCCATTCCACCAACAACCATCGCACTTTCATCTGATATTATATCTCCAAAAAGATTTTCAGTAAATATAACATCATAAATTTCTGGCTGTTTTATTAGCCATTGTGCCATAGCATCTATATGTGCAGCATCGACTTTTACATTTTTATATTTTTTACTAACATCTATTATAGTATTATTGAAAAGTCCATCCCCAATTTTAAGTATATTCTGTTTATGTACGTATGTTAAATGCTTTTTTCTTTTTTTTGCTAATTCAAATGCAAAAATCGCAGCACGCTCCGTTGCTTTTTTTGTTATTATACGCATACTTATCGCGGTATCATCCCCTATCATAAATTCTTTACCTGAGTACATACCCTCTGTATTTTCGCGAACTATAATAAGGTCTACATTATCCTTAAGTGATTTTATTCCTTTTATGGATTTTGCGGGCCTTACATTAGCATATAAATCAAACATCTTTCTTATTTTTACAGCCGCGCTTTCAGGAGAGCCAGCTATTTCTGGTGTAGTCATCGGTCCTTTTAATATCATATCTGATTCTTTTAGTAGTGTTATTGTTTTGTCGGGAAGATTCGTATCATATTTTTTTATACAATAGTAACCAGCATCCCCATATTTAATATTGATTTTTATATTAAAATAATTTTTTATTACATTCAACGTAGGAAGCGCAGCATCTATTACTTCTGGCCCTACACCATCCCCTTTTAATATAGCAAGATTCCAGCTTTTTTTAATTACCATACAATCAATAAGCTATCAAAAGATATTATAAATAATTTATCTATATTAACTTGATAAGTGGCTTGATGTGGGGATAAGTGTTGTATTTAATAGATTTGACATGGGATTTTCATTAGGTATTCATATAATTTTGGCGGTAATTGGCATTGCAATACCTCTTATAATAATGCTTGCTGAAATTTTAGGCCAAAAATATAATAATATCTATTATAAGACGCTATCAAAAAGATTGTTTCCGGCATTTATAATATTATTCGCCATAGGTACGGCGTCCGGGACGCTTGTTGCTGTAAATTTATTATTTTTATGGCCTAATTTTATGTCGTTTATAGGTCAAGTTGCAATACTTCCTGTGTATTTAGAGGTATTTGCATTCTTCGGTGAATCTATTTTTATAGCAATATACATATATTCTAGGAAAAAAGTATGTACATATGCACACGCATTCATAATGGGACTAGTATCATTATTCGCAGCATTATCTGCGGTATTTATAACAATGTTAAATGCGTTTATGAATACTCCTACCGGGTTTAATATTCCTAATTATCTTGCAAATGGGATTATAACAAACATAAATCCATATGCAATATTCTCAACGCCATCAACATTAATAGAGGTATTTCATGTAGTGTCAACCTCTTATCTTGTCGGTACTTTTATACTTATAATAGTGTTTGCATATAAATTATTGAAAACAAAAAAGAATCAAAATATGATAATGTACTATAAATATGCATTGCGTCTTATGCTTTTTGTTGCTTTTATTGCTGTAATATTTGCTATAATAAGCGGTCTGCTTTCAATACCTATGTTATATTCATTACAACCAGAAAAATATGCAGCATTAGAACTTGATATACATCCTATATCTAATGCGCCAGAAATAATATTTGGAACATACGCAAATGGAAGTCTGAGCGGATATCTTACAATAATACCTAATTTACAGAGCATTCTTGCAACTGGAAGCCCAAATGGAACAGTTCCTGGGTTATCTCAATTTCCAACAAATACCTGGCCTCCATTGATTGTACATGATTTTTTTGATTTTATGGTATTATTCGGGTTCGGTCTAGGTATATTTTTTATACTGTTAATATTTTTAAAAATTTTAAAAGTCGATATATTAATTAATAAAATTGTTTTAATACTTTCAATTATTGCTGGTGTGGTATCTATATTACTTCTAGAAATTGGTTGGCTTATGGCAGAATTTGGCCGACAGCCTTGGATAATATATAATATAATGACGGTTAGTCAGGCCGCTAATTATTCAAGTAGCATAATGCCCATTGCAATTGCAATAATATTATTCTACGTGTTTATAATTCCTGCAACTATCTATATTATAAGAAAAACATACAAAAATAGGGATCTTTCAAAGGAGCTTGGTGAATAATTATGGATATTTTATATATAATGAATCACGTTGTATTCTCATTATTTATTACATTATTCCTTGTAGAAATTGGAATGGCATTTACTGGGCTCCTATTTTATGAATCATATGTTAAAATCAAAAGATATCTTATACCTATGTGGGAGATAAATGGAACGTTTGCTATATTTTATATTGTATCATTTGAGGCCATATATCCAAAATTATTAGTAAGTGTTGGCATTCTCTACTTGGTGCCTGTAATGGTCGCAGCTCTATTATTTATATTACGTAATGCGTTTATATCATATACTGAATACGCAAATAATATAACATCTGAGAGGGCTTATTTTATAATATATAGTATATCAACATTGGTAATAGGATTTTTAGTAATATCTATATTTACTTCAGCATTATCTGGAATAGGTATCAATATAAATACAAATACTCTTTATGTATTGCAATTTTTGTTTAATCCATTTAATATACTCGCATTTATCTCACTAGTTTTGTTGGGTTTTTGCATAACTGTTATAGTATTGTCTATAAATAAAATGAGAATATCTGCAGTAACGTCATTAGTTGCCTCTATTTTTATAGGTTTAATAAGCATAAGCACATATACTAACTACGTATTAAATAATATTTTAGGGGATATATGGATCTTGTATTCGCTCATAATAATTTTATTTATAACGTTATTTGTTTTGGTTTTATATATAAAAAAAGTACGCATATCAAACAAAATGATGCTACCCGCAACGTTTTTTATTATTCTAATTTTTTCTATATCTCAATATCCATATATTTATGGAAATCAGGCATATATTAATGCTTATCTCACACAAGGTGTCAATCAAGCCCCAATACTATATATTACTACTTTTGGAATGCTATTTTTATCCATATCTATAGGCTATCTGATATACATATATAATAAAAAAGAGAGAATAAAAGAGAAGTAATTTATTATTTGATTCTTATTATTATTTGGTTTTTGTATGAAATATCAAATAATAGGAGAAAATATGCAGGTATTACAGGTAAATCTTGAAAGTGGGGAAAGAATCTATTCTGATGCTGGTAAACTTGTTAGTAAGGATTATAACGTTAAAATGACTCCGAGAATGAAAGGCGGAATACTTGGAGCAATATCAAGAGATATTGTAGGTGCGTCGGCATTTTTAACAGAATATGAAGCTCAAAATGATAAGGGATCTGTAATGCTTGCCGCAACACTTCCTGGAAAAATATTAGGAATAGATCTTGGAGCTGGCGAAGAGTTTTATGCTGAGCATTATGCCTTTTTAGGTGCCACAGATACTGTATCTTTTAGCATGCAACCGATAAAAATAAGTGCAGCGCTTTTTGGAGGCGCTGGATTTTTGTTACAAAAATTTATTGGCCCAGGAACGATATTTTTGCATTTTGCCGGTGGTATTATACAATATGATATTGATGGTAGTAAACCATTTGAAATTGATCCAGGACATGTTGCGGGGTTTACTACGGGGCTAGAGTATAAAATAACCTTTGTAGATAATTTGAGGAGTATGGTGTTTGGTGGGGTAGGCATGTTTCTTGCAAAATTTGAGGGTAAGGGAAAGGTAATGGCTCATAGCATATCTAGGTATAAACTATCAAATGAGATCTATGTTGAAGGAAGAGCCCAGAATAGTAATAAATAAAGAAAGTATTTTATTTAGTTCGCTCAAAATATACTAAGTCAATGCCAGGGTGGCAGAATCCGGTATTGCGCCGGTCTTGAGATTTTAAATCATCAAGAGCTGATTAGTGATGCAAAACAGGGCAACCGGTGCCCTTACGGGCTTTAGGGTTCAAATCCCTACCCTGGCGAATTTAATTTATTTTATAAACTATTATTTAAGCCCAAGGTCTTTTTTAATTTGTTCGGTACTATCAGGGTAAATTTTACTATATATATTATAAAGTTTACTTATTTTTTCAATAGATATTGGTATGTTGTTTGTTAAGTCATTTTTTATCGATCTTAATATTATGGCATCCTCACCAACCATATGTCTATACTCCTCACTACCGCTAGATGTACCTGACATAAAATAAAGTTCCTGTATCATTCTTGCAATTGTTCTATTCTTTTTATCCCTAAAACTTATTGATGTTGCAGTAGTTGTTTTACTATTCTGCGATGTTGCATTTCTTCTCAAATTCCTTAGAATTTTACGGGTGTTATCAGAACTAACTTTTATTGCGTCATCTAAATTTCTAATAATCTGCCTTCTTTGCTTATCTAATAATTTTTCTATTTTCTTAGTTTTCATAAAATTACCATTTAGAATTTACACGTTATATAAATATTATAATATTCAAATATAATTAGTCTTTGATTGAAATTCAATTTTTAAATATACCTTTAAAATTATATGTTAGTATATTATACTTAGTATGGGACTTTGGTATTTAAATGCGCTTAATATTAACGCCAAAAAGCATTGCAGCAATAACTTTTTTAGTATTGATAATAGCATTTGGTGTAATTGAGACATATATACTAGGGCAGGGAAATAATTTTAGCCAGCATATTGATTTCTTAAACGCTATATACTTCACAATAATAACGATATCAACTGTTGGATATGGTGATATAACCCCAATAACACCCACAGCAAAAATATTCGTCATGATACTTATAATATTAGGTCTAGGAGCGTTTCTTACGACCGTAAGTCTTATATCTGGTGAGATAATGGATAGTAGAATAAATAAATTAACTTCAAAAATTAGCTCAATAGAGGGCAGGATGACAAAAGATCACGTGCTTCTTTTAGGTGGTGGAGCAATTAATATGGCATATGTTGAAAAACTTAAAGCAAAAAAGGAAAAATATCTTATTGTAATACAGAATAAAGATGATGCTAATGCACTTATATCAAAAGGTTATCATGCGATATATGGAGATTTAACATCAGAAGAAAATATTAATAAATTTAACCCTAAAAAGGCCACGGTTATAATAGTAAATATGAGGCATAAAGAGGATATAATATATACAACGCTTATATTATCGGATATTGCAAAAGATGTAAAAACTATTGTTGTGGTGGAAACTGATGAGACTGAATCAAGGCTTAAAAGCATAATGAAAATAAAGGAGATAACTATTATAAATCCAAGCAAGAAAATAGCAGAAGATCTTGACTCAATGTTAAAATAACTAAATTCTGCAGCTTGCAATAAGGAACGTTTTAATACTTTCTTTTCTCAATACGTTTAGTATTAATTCTATTAATGCTATTGTGGTGTAATGAAATTTAGTAAAAAGTTGGATTTTTGGAGTTATGCTCTAATAGCCTCTGTTGTTGTATTTTTAGTGGTAGTTGTACTTTTTTCTATGGGAAATAATCAATATCAACAATCACTTTCAAATATATTGGTAAATAAAAATCCATCTTTAATTAAAATAGGTAATGCTGATTATTTTGTATCATTATATAAAAGCGATGCAGCTAGTGGCATAGCATATATCTATATGCAGCAGCCTCCTTCAATGTTTAATAAGGGTACTATAATAAAAGTGAGCAATGGTATAGTAACTCCAATTAACACAAATAGAAATTCAAGTTATTCAAATCTAGAAATAAAATTAAATAGCCTGTCAAATAATTCAGCATCTATAAGTATGGAGATAATAAATACTTCAATAATGGTACCTGTAAACAATTCCGATATATCCTATAATAATGTAAATAATGCAACAACTACGACAATCATTATTCAAAACTCAACAATTAAGACCTCAACTACTATTTCACAGACAACAATTGCAACAACTACAACTATTAAGAATACAAATTTGCTAGATGCAATTTCTATTCTATCTAATAATCAAACTTACGCATTGATGTTAAATTATAGTATTGCATACAACAATGCACATGTATCATGTAGCCCTACAGAATATAATTCAACATATGATTCCAATAAGGGTAGTCTTCCAAGCGGCCCTGAGACATATAAGAATGCTACTAATGTAACTCCTTATAATATGACATTAAGTACAACAAATAGCTCTCCAACAGCGTATACGGTTATATTTACAACACATTCATATAATCCTGTTGCAACGGGGAAAGTAGCGATATTTAATATTAATACTGCAACGTCTACTATCTCCTCATCATTTAGCGGTATATTTTCAGGCATGAGCTATTCTCAATTGTATAATGATTATCAGGGTTCGATAGCATTAGGTAATTGTGGTATACTTATAAACTGATAAGTTAAGCTTGATTGTTATTTTCAGACTCCTTTTCTTTTTGTTTTTTTCTTTGTTTTTTATTAATTGGCAAAATAAAGCCAAAAGTGCTGCCTTTGCCTATCTGGGATTCTATAAACATTTTTCCACCATGTAGAGATATTATACCTTTTGTAATAGGTAACCCTAGTCCTGTGCCCTCATTCTCTTTTTTAGTCATATCAGTTCTTTTGACTTGATAAAACTTTTTAAAAACCTTCTTTTTATCATCTTCAGAAAGACCCATTCCAGTATCACTAATAGTACACTCTACATATCTTCGTTTTTGCCTTTTAACATGTATTGTTATACTTCCAGATTCAGTAAACTTTATTGCATTTCCTATGAGGTTTACAAATACTTGTATTAATCTATTAGGATCCGCATTAATTATTGGTACATCATAATCAACATTCCAATAAAATGCCAGGCCTTTCTGTTTAGTTTTCTCTTCTAATCCCTTTATACTTGCATTATTGTATAAGGACTTCAAATCAACCTCTTTAAACTCCAATTTTATTTTATCAGAGTCTATTTTCGATGCTTCTAATATCTGCTCTATCATTAATTTAAATCGATCTGATTCTGCGCTTATTATATCGATATATTCTTTTTGTGTTTCATTTAGTTTTCCAATGCTTTCATTCGCAAGTAAGTATGAATAACCTTTTATGCTAGTTAATGGCGTTCTTAATTCATGCCCCATACTATGTATGAATTCGGTTTTAAGTTCATTTATTGCTTTATATTTTTTAACCTCTAATTCTTTTAGTTTTATTTCATCTTTTAATAGATCTAGATGCTGTTTTGTTACTAATTCCTTTATAAAGATAATAAACTTGTCATCGTCATTTATACCCCTTAATTTTCTTACAGATTGCGTACCTGGAATAATATCAGAATTTTTAGCAACCAAATTTATGTAAGTATTATCTACTTTGCTCCCGTTTTTTACGTAATTTATGTCTCTATAAACTAATTCTGAATCTCCTTCCTTATAAATTCTATTAACGCTGCTACCAATTATTTCTGTACGATCAAACCCTAAGATTCGCTCTAATGCCATATTATATTTTTGTATATAACCAGATTTATCAACAACTAGAACTATATCAGAGCTTCCATTAATAAAATCATTAACATTTTCTTGTGCCTCTATAACGTATTTTTCAGCAATTTTATTTATTATTACAATGCCGTATCCAAATGCACCTTTGTTTATATACGCCTTTACTGGTATACGTCCATTTAACGTATTCATTGTGAATTCAATAACCATTAATTTATTTTTTTTGGGTTCTATATCTTTAAAGAAGGGTTGTTCTAATTTTGATATATCTAGAAAACTTTTAGTATTGCCCATTATGCTGCCACTACCGAGCAATTTTTCAAAATTCTGGCTCATTTTAACAATTCTAAATTTATCATCTGTTATAAGTAAAAAAATATCATTATTTTCAAGCAAAGAATCTAATATCAAACTAGTGTTATTTTTATGTGTCAAATCTTTCGCTGTCAAATAAATTAGTGTGTCTCCAATTTTTTTTATCGATATACTATAAATTTTTAGACCGCCTTGCGTATTTAACTGGACTTCAACATCCCGCTTTAATTCTTTTAAATAATCAAAATCGAACGCAAATACATTTTTTATATTTTGATTAAGGTCGTTATTTAAATCAAATTCTTTTATTGCTTCCTTATTAGATTTAACTATTTTATTATCTTTTGAAATTAATAGTTGTGGATATTGTGCATTAAAAGCAATGTCAAAATATTCTGCAAGTCTATTGTTTTTATTTATTTCAGATTTGTATATATATGAAAATGCAAAAAATGAAGAAGCTATTTCTAAAGTACTTATCATTTTTTGGGTAAAACGGTTTTCTTGTTTAGACAATAGTCTCAAAGAAGATATAACCCTCCCATTACCTATAACCGGAATAATTGCGCAGCTGGAAAATCCCTTTATTTTATAATTTATTAATTCTGGAAAGGCTGAAAATTCGCTTAGTTGGTTGTCTACATATATTTTTCTTGTATTAGATATATAATCATCAAGCTGTTCTATACTCTTATTGCCCGAATGGATATCGGCTAATTCTACATTATCTAAACCAAATTCTTTCTTAATCATATCAACAAAAGCTTTTGAAAGATTTTGTTCGTCCATTGAGCTTGAAGCCATAGGTAGCAATTCTGTAATAAATTTAGATATAAAAATATCATCAACCAAGCAAAAACCAACCAAATTTAATATTCATAATTATCAGATAAAATATTTAAGTCTGATATAAAATGCAAAAATACAAGAATTAGTCATTTAATCTTTCTGTGATGTTTCCTATGATGCTATAATTGCTATAAACTAATAGCGTATAATTACTATTTGCAATTAAACCAAGTGTTTCGGGTTCAATCAAAGAGCAATTTAAGGTAGTATAACTTTTACATGTAAAATTGTCTAATACTACTCTATTATTATAACTAAAATGCAGCGTCTTATTTTTGCTTAAATATCCTATATTATATAAACTATTTTGATATGTGGGTAACAAAAGCGTCCCATTTGTTTCCACTATAAAGTTTAGCATACCTCTATAATATTTATTGAAGCTTGAGCTGTTTAAAATATCTGAACTAATTGTAGTATTTTTATAATAGGTCGTTGTCGTATTTGGACCTATACCTCGTATCTGCCCACCAAAAACAATTGGCATTAATAAATTTTTGCCATATTTATTTTTCATGTTTGTGTTATTTTGTTTACTGCTCGATGTGTTATAATAAGTCCTTGTGTTGTTTATATAAACTGAACTTTGGTTAAAATACATTGCACCAAAGATGCGTATTTCGGTTATATTGAGTTTTATGCCTAATTTATTAATCAGGTTAAAAGAAAAGGTTAAATTGTTATTGTTATATTTAAATGTGCTATTGTTCATTTTGATACTATTATTAAATTTTGTAGCATTTAAAATAGTGTAATTACTTCGTGTATTATTATAATAAAAACTTGAATTTACCATTTGATAATAATAAAAATAATTTTTTATACCACCATAAATCTGTATAAATATGGGTACTGTATTTATAATGATCCCACTACTGTTTTTATCGTAGCAGCAAAGATTTGTAGAAGCATTTTTATTAAAAATACTAAGCACATAGCTTTTATTATTTAAATAAAGTTCAGCGTTATTTATATTAAATATAATACTTGTTACATTACTATTTTCTACATTGAATATGCCAATGTTTTTATATAAGGATATATTACTAAATTTAATTTTCATTGGACCTGTGGCATAAATTAATTTTTTATTGGAATATAAGGAAATATTAGAATAATTAACTATTATTGAACTATTTGGCATAAGTGAATGTATATACTTTAGTGTTATAGAGAAATTTTTAGATGTGTTATTTATGGTATAATTTGGCACAGGGCTTATTATTGTGCTTTTTCTATTGTTATTTTGGGAAAAATTAGGGAGTAATATTACTATAAGCACAGCTATTATTATAATTAGCAATAAGTAGAATAGCTTTTTCACGATCCTCAACTAGCTTGTGGATATAAAATCCTATTTCTATCTTTATGGATAAATTCATAAATATCATACATTACCGCCTGTTAGTAAAATAACCGTATTTTTCTCTTTTTTCATAACTTTTTCATATCCTGCAAGGCTTGCAATACCACCAAGTTCAACAATAACGCCATATTTTTTATAGAAATTTTTCTGTTCCAAATAAAGTTCAGATTCGCTTACTGTTACTATACCTCCATTGCTCTTTTTTATTGCATCTATCGCTTCCATACCATAAGTTGGCATGCCGACAGCTATTGCGTCTGCATCAGTATTGGGTTTTACATAAGTTAAATTTTCTTTATTAAAAGATTTGGCGATTGGTGCGCACTGTTGTGCTTCAACACCAAACATTTCTGGTAGTCTTTTTATTTTATTTGCATTTTTTAATTCTACAAATGCTTTATAAAGTGCGCTAAATAGCGTAGCGTTTCCTATCGGAGATATAATACGTTCAATATTTTTAATTTGGTATGCAATTTCATAAGCAACGCTTCGCTGCCCCTCTTTTCTATAGCAATAATCACCTGTTAGGAATGCTCTATTTTTATGTGAATATTTTAATGCTTCTGCCTGAGCAAGAGTAAAATCCCCATCAACTTTGGTTATTTTAGCATCATGTACATCTTTGATATACCTTATTTTATCCTTGTTGGCATTCTTGCTTATAAAGACTCTAACTTTGAGATTAGCGAGCTTTGCATAATACGCTAAAGAATACGCCATATTACCTGTAGACGCACAAACAATTTCATCATACTCATATTCCTGTGCCTTTGCTATCTCTATTACAGAACCCCTATCTTTGAAAGATTTTGTTGGATTATAAAATTCCAACTTAAGAAAAGCATTATCGTTATAATTAATTATTTTTGTATTTCCTAGTTCGTAATGTGTATAATGAGATTTTGGCATATTAAATTCAAAATCCCATATAGTTCTCATTTTCATTGGAAAACTGGCGCTTTTTAGATATACAACTTCTAATATACCCTCACAAGCTTTGCATATTTGGCTATCGTAATTACTTTTATACTTTTTTTTGCAACTATTGCATACCAAATTATAATCCACGAAATTCATCTATTTTTTTTACAAACATCAAGTATGTTCTCTTTATCAAGGAATAATATTTCTGGATGCTTCTCAATATCATTTTTGTTGTATAAATCTAGTTCTTTTAATATGTATATTTGTTCATATACACGCTCTTTTTTAAGATATAAAATTTTAGGTATTCTGGAAAGTATTACAGACATGTCTATATTTTTATCTAGAAATGGTTGCATTGCCTCAGAAATATCTATCTCAGAATCTAATAATATTCGCGGAACCTTTTCAATTATTGGTATTGGTTCTTTCAATCCCATATTTATGAAAAATAATATTTTATCTAATAATATGTTGCCACAATCAAATAACTTGGGTTCAATGTCAAGCATTTTCACTGGATCTTGAAATCCTGCGTCATAAAAAGAGTTGAGCTTTTCTGATATTATCTCCGTTTTACATCTTAGTATATGTGGTGCAATTAAAACAATTTTTTGTATGTTTAAAAAACCCATTTTTTTTAAATGACTAACATTTTCATTAATCCTTTCTTTATCGTAATTTATCAGATTTGGTATTGATTCAAATAAATCTATTGGTTTATTTAAATCTATATAATTTAAAAAATCGAAAAAGGATTTTATCTCTTTATCAGTCTTTGTCATTATTTCTGGATTATTAAACAGCAATTTTGCCATATCTTTAAATCCTATCCTTTCAAAAAATATTATGCGTTTTTCAGCTTCAATTAATGGTATTAACAATATATCTGGATAATGTTCTATTAACGATTGTGTATTTTCAATACCCAAATTTTTATAAAATAAAGCTCTTGCCGCAATCTCTGGCAACCCTATTTCAATTAAAGCTGGCCCACTTTTGATTATTCTATCGATATTATCTATACCGACGCTCTTTAAAATCTCACTACGAACGCTATTATCAGGCTGTTTAAAGATCGCCATCTATTCGCCTACATTAATATGAATCGTATAAAACAAATAAATAGCTTCTGTGCTTTGTTTATCTAGAGGAAATTTTTTTATAATGCAAATTAATCCTTCCTTTATACAGTTCCAGTGGGCGTATTAATCTATTATTTTCCCAGTACTCTATTATATGTGCGCACCATCCTGGGGATCTGCCTGTGGCAAATAGAGGTGTAAATATATCTATTGGTATATTTATGTATCTATAAACTGGACCGGCAAAAAAGTCCACATTAGGCCATATCCCATGACTTGCTCCTAATTTTTCTATCATCATCTTTTCTGCAGCAATCGCAATCTCAGTTATATTTTTTATTTCAGTATTGCCGCTTTTCTGCATTTCTGTTAACAGTCCGCGTATAATACGAGCTCTTGGGTCATATGTTTTATATATTCTATGTCCAAAACCCATTATTCTTTCTTTTTTATTTAATGCGTTATTTATGTAATTTTCTGTATTATTTGCATTTTTAATTGCATACATCATACGCAATGCATTTTCATCAGCCTCTCCATGTAATGGTCCTTTCAATGTTCCTATTGCAGAAGCAAATGCGGAATATATGTCTGATAGTGTTGAAGCAGTTACAAGGGCTGAAAATGTAGATGCATTTGAACTATGCTCTGCATGCAGTATCATCATTTTGTCAAGTATCTTAGTATCTTTTTTACTTGGTAGAGTGCCATTTAACATATAAAGAAAATTTTCTGCATGTCCTAAGCTTTTATTAGGGGCTATATATTTTTTTTTGGATAAATACCTGCCTATTGTAGCTGTTATGCTTGCAACTTTCGATATTAAATTAATACTGTCATATAAATTGTTTGAATTTTTGTTGTTTATCTCGTTATCATATAATGGGAGAGCTGAAACTGCGGTTCGTAGTATATGCATTGTATCGCATTTGTTAACACCATCCTCTATAATTTTTATTATTTCTTTTGGCAAAGCTCTTTTCGTTGCTAAATTTTTTTTAAATGCATTTAATTCGCTTTTTTTCGGGAGTGTTCCAAATAAAAGAAGATACGATACCTCTTCAAATGTTGAATTTTCGGCGAGTTCCTCTATGGAATATCCTCTATAATACAAACGTCCTAATGTTCCATCAACCTTACATATATTACTCTCTGTAAAGTATACACCTTCTAATCCCTTTTCTATTTTTACAACATCTGCCATAATATCATTAAAATATATGAAAAGCTAAATAATATATAATAAAGCTATAAAAGAAGCTTCAAAATTAACCATTTTTGGCAACATTTATAGATTTTATCAACTTTTATAGAGTGTGTAAAAATGTCTGATACTGTATATGATTTAATAATCGTAGGGGCAGGAATAACGGGTTCTGCACTTTTTTATATTTCGAGTAGATACTCAAATCTGAAAAATGTATTATTACTGGAAAAATACTCTGATATATCAACACTTAATTCAAGCAGTAGAAGCAATTCACAGACGCTGCATTTCGGTGATGTTGAAACAAATTATAGTTATGAAAAAGCAAAGGATGTAAAGCAGTCGGCCGAATATATTCTTAATTATACAGGAATAAAAAATGGTAAATATGACAAGCACCTAATACAGAACTGCCAAAAGATGGTTTTGGGTGTGGGTGATATAGAGTCACAGCAGTTAGAGAATATATATACATCAAAAATGCGTACGTTATTTCCTGGGTTAAAAAAATTGGGGTCTAAAACGTTAGAAAAAATAGAACCAAATCTTGTTAAGGGTCGCCAAAAAGATGAAGTGCTTACTGCATTACTTTCAGATAATGGTTATATGGTTGATTTTGGGGCTCTTTCGAAATCCTTTGCGAACAACGGTAAAAAAAATAAGGGTTATAAGATTAAATTTAATTCAAAGGTAAAAAAAATATCACGTGTTAGCGGCAATTATGTATTAGAGACTAATGATAATACCTACAAAGCGCGTTTTGTGGTCTTTGCATCTGGCATATACTCTCTCTATTTTGCTAAAAGTATGGGGTATGATAAAAATATATCAATACTGCCTGTCGGTGGTGGGTATTATTATTCAAAAAAAGTTCTAAATGGCAAGGTATATCGTGTGCAGCAGGGAAATATACCATTTGCTGCTATACATGCGGATCCTGATATAAAAGATCCTAATGTTACTAGGTATGGACCAACAGTAATTTTAGGTCCATTACTTGAGAAGGGTCATGTTGATACCGCTTTAGATAATTTGAAGATATTTGATCTTGATTTAGATACGTTAATATCATTAAAAAATATATTATTTAACAAGGATATATATCGAATAATGTCAAAGAATGCTATATACCCAATACCTGTGGTCGGTAAATATCAGTTTCTTAAAAACGAGGCACAGAAGATAGTACCGAGGTTAAAATATTCAGATTTATGGACTGTTAAAAATACTGGTGGTATTAGACCTCAAATAATAGATGAAAAAACACATTCACTAGTGTTAGGGGAAGCAAAACTAAAAGAAGAGCATTTAATATTTAATATAACCCCCTCTCCAGGCGCAAGCTCATGCATCGGTAGCGCATTGGAGGATATAAAATATATAACAAGTCATTTAGGGAATAATTTCAATTATGCACTTTTTAAAGAGGAGCTTGGCGGTTGATTAATTATTTGCATCTATTTTTTCCATAACAGATTTGTGTAATTTTTGAAGATACTGATGTTTACTTTCCATCATTATGACATCAGCATGTCCGAATGTCATCATCTTATGTGCAAACGGAGAGGGTGTGTTCGTTTTTATTAACTTGTATTGTATTTTATTATCCCGTATCTCATATAGCAGCGTTTGAGCGCGGGGCATATCCATCATATCATTTAATATTTCTCTATATGTCTCTTTTAATAAAGGGAAGTTTTTATCTATCTGCTCAATTGCCTTCAAAAGCATTTGGGAGTTAAATTGTTGTTTTCCAACACCAATCTTCCAACCCATATAATTTTTAAGTATCATAAATCCACGCGCTGCGACATGTCTGAATCGCCTTCTCATTATTTCTGTATTTCTTATATTATGTTTGAGCATTGTTGATATATTAGATGAGCTTAAATCTTCAATAACCTCATTAATTATACCGGCGTTTATCTTAAGTGTGCCAATGTTTAGTATAAACCCATTATCACTAACAGCTATTCCAATATCCTTATCCAAACGTTCTCCAAGCTGTATCGCAAATGCTCTAGATAGTGCATCATTGACTCTTCTGCCGTAAAGTGCATGAAATACCAAATAATGTTTTCTATTTCCCCTAGCAGATTCAATTTCCATAGTATCCTCAATTAATATCATTTTGTTGTTTGGTATAATTTTAGTATATTTGTACTGCTCCATAAAATATCCATAAACAGCCAATTGCGCATTGTCATCCATTGGCATATCTTTTAGAATATTTTCTACCTCTGTAGGCATTTTTTTGTCAGAACGTCTAGAATTATTTAGAATTGCAGTGCCTAATTTATTTCTAAATACGCCTATTTCAGTTGCAAGTTCAAAACTTAGCGGCAGCTGTTCGGAAAACCATGGGGGTATTGTTGGAGATTTACTATTTGCAATTTTAACATAGCATTTCATGCCTTTTGCGTGTTGGAATTCATATAATCTTCCACCAAGTGTAAAGATATCGCCTAATTTCATCTTAGATAAAAATTCCTCCTCTATACTTCCAACCCATTTTTTATCTAATGTAAATACATTTATTGTAACTTCATCAGGTATTGTACCTAAATTAAGCATGTATATAGCTTGAGCTAACTTTCCACGCCTTCCAAAGGTATTATCCTTTTCTTCATACCATATTTTACCATAAACCTTTCTGCTCTCTAGTCCTACATATTTTCCTGCAAGGTAGTTTATTAGGGATGTAAAATCACATTTTTCTAACGTATTATAAGGATAAGCTCTTCTTACCAAATCAAATGCCTTATCAACATCCCATTTTGCGTTTAATGACATGCCTATAATGTGCTGTGCAAGCACGTCAAGTGCATTTTTTGGCGTACTAAATGAATCTAAATGTTTTTTTAATGCAGCATCTAACATGACTGTGCATTCTACAAGATCATCTCTATCTAAAGCTATTATCTCGCCATGTGCAACTGCTTTGAATGTGTGCCCAGCTCTTCCAATTCGTTGTATAGCCCTACTGATGCTCTTTGGGGAGCCTAATTGTATTACATTTTCTATAGCACCTATATCAACTCCGAGCTCTAAGCTAGTTGAAGTTACTGCACATTTAAGTGAGCCTTTTTTAAGTAGCTCCTCTACCTCAAATCTAAAATCACGTGATAAAGAGCTATGATGTGCTGCAATGTCCTCTCCATACTTAAATCGTTCTTTAAGGTTAAATACAACGCGCTCTGTACCGCTTCGTGTATTCGTAAATATGAGCGTTGACTTGCTATTTTTAATTATTCTATCTATTTCCTTATACAACTCGTTATCTATTATTTTACTATCTGTGTATATTAAATCATTAACAGGGCTTATTGTGATAACATCAAATTTTTTACTCCATGATGCATCAACAATTTTACAATCACGCGGTTCATTACTTCCATTCTTATATCCTACAAGAAATTTTGCCGCCTCTTCAAGCGGATGTATAGTTGCACCAAGACCGATGCGCATTATATCCCTATTAACTAATGCTGCTAACCGCTCTATTGTGAGTGTAAGATGCACGCCGCGTTTATTGCCAGCAAGCTCATGCATTTCATCTATTATAATATATTCAACACCATTTAAATTCTCTAGAAACTTTTTGGAGTTTATCATTATTGCAAGGCTTTCAGGAGTAGTTACAAGTATATTTGGCGGCTTTAAAAGTTGTTGTCTTCTTTCTTGTTGAGATGTGTCGCCAGTTCTTACACCAACGCTAACCTTTTTTATGTTGGATTTTATTATATCCATTCCCATTTTCTTTATTATGATATCATATATTTGCTCTAATGGTCCAGAGAGATTCTTGTATATGTCATTATTGAGTGATTTTAATGGTGATACGTATATACAATATACCTTATTTTCAAGTGTTCCTGATATAGAATAATCAAATAATTTACTAATTATTGATAGAAAACCAGACATTGTTTTTCCAGATCCTGTGGGTGCTGTAACAAGAACGTTCTTTTTTTCACTTATTAATTTGAATGTAAATTTTTGTGGAGGTGTCAATTCCTTAAAGTTTAATGTAAACCACTCCCTAACATAAATGTTAAGTGCATCAAGGCTCTCCTTATCACTAAATGGTTCTATAAGCTGCTCTATCAATTAAAAACACCGGCACTTCCATATTTAAATTCAAGTGATAAATATCTTCATAAATTTTTCATTTACCACTTTAATTTATTATTATAAAAGCGCTAAAAATCCGATAATTGCAAATCCAACTAATAATGCCACTATGACAAAAGATGCTAGGCTTCCAAGCGCCCTGCTCTTTGATATGTTATGTTTTGCTGAACTTGCATATACAAATGCTACTATAGACCACACGAGTAATACGTAAAATATGGCGCCCAGTTGTGGTATCATTAAGACCCAAAAGAATAAAACAAAGGGCAGTGCGGCGTAAACGGATGCGCTGAAGGTATTTGCATGTGTGCCATTATATAATCTTAGCAATATTTTTGATATAAAATGGAATATAAGTGAGAATGTCATTATCACAAAAGGAAATAAGATCAGATACAAGAATATTATTGATGCCTCTATGATTATACTAGAATTTATACTACTCAATATTCCAACGCTCATATATGGCATTATGCTCTCTATTAATAAATTAGGCAAATTTCCATAAAAACTTATAAATATCGCCCCTATAATTACAGAAATTATCATGGGTAATACTATTGCCCTATAATATAATTTTAGCATGGTTATCCTATTTGCGTTCCGCTCCTCATTTGCGCCTAGAAAGAGCGCAGATTTAACCCCATTTTTAAAATCTCTAAAAAGTAATTTCATAATAATACCTATGTAATGCTATCATATATCTCAACTACCCCTCTAAGTAGTATCATTATGAATAATCCAGCAATTAAAATATATCCAAATATCTGCGGATAATTATCCACATATTCAAATATAAGGTATGCAAACGTGACTATTTTAAGTACATTTATTAAGGCTCTACTTGCATTTGAACTATAAATAAGTTTTGCGGCCTTTGTTTTCATTTCAGAAGAGGTGCCTCGTGAGCCCATTAATGCATCTGCAAATGAATGTATTATCACTACTGCAATTACGATATAGAGTGGAACAATACCCAAATAAAGAAAAATTATAAACATCGCATATTCAGCAACTCTATCCGCTGCCACATCTATTCTAGGACCAAATTTAGCATTTATTGATGCCCTATTTTTATATCGCGATATGCTTGCTTTTGCAATTCTGTTTTTTGATATTGCTGCCTTTAGATAGGTGTTGAAGGAGATTTTATGGTTACTCTCCTGCCATATAGCTAAATATCCATCAATGCCATCAAGCGCCGTTGCAATCAAAAAAAGAAGAACTGATATTACTGGGTCATATTTTATTATAACTAAATATAATACAAGTATCACGAGAAATGTTCTAAATATTGTTGTAATATCGGCAGCTCTCATACAAATTCAACTATATATATTTATTATTCTGTTCTTTTTATTATATGGTACCCAAAATCCGTTTTAATCGGTTTGGATACCTCCCCTTTATTTAACGCAAAGGCTGCTTGCTCAAAAGGTTTTACCATAGCACCTCTACCGAAGACGCCCAAATCGCCCCCTCTTCTCCTAGAACCATCAATGGAATACTCCGCTGCTAATTTACTAAAATCCTCTCCTTTTAATATTCGCTCAAACAACTCATTGGCCAAAGTGGCATTTTTTACCAATATATGGCTACAGCGTATTTTATTCGGCATATAATCACTAATAAACAACATATTTAATTATAATAATATGCTTAAAGGTTTATCTATAAATAAAACGTTACTGCAAATTATTAACTTTGAATCAAATATTAATGTTAAGTATCAAAAACCAAGTTGTTCGTCAGTGACTATGATAAGCGTTATTCTATTTTTGGTAAACTCCTTCTCTATTATTAGCCATTTTGCGATTGCGCTAAAAGAATTGTTCTCCTCTTTCATTCGTTTATCCTCAAGTGGCAGTGCGTGCTCTATTATACGCAATCTGCCCAACTCAAAAGAATCAACTATCTTATTTGCGCTCGCCACTATAATGACATGTTTTGCTGCAAAAGCATATGCACTAACACGCGTTCCACTTCTATCTACAAGCATTAGCTTCCCATCAACCAATATGGCATTTACGCTACCAAGAAAGTAATCTGCAGTTACTGCATAACGCCTAAGATCCAATCGTTTTGTTTCATCATTCTCATTACATATATCATTATGTAAATTTTTCCAACCTCTGGATTTGTTATTAAGATAATTTAAAAATCCTATCTGTTTGAGTGTAGTGGACCCACCATCCATTACAGATGATCCCGCAGGTATAAATTTTATTATATATTCTAGTGCGTCGCAACCATTTTTAACAATAACTACATTTATTCCATTAGACATTAGTGCATCGGCAGCTCTATCAACTACTTGTTTATCTGGAAGTTTATTCCACAAGTCAGATTGCATAGAATGCACTTAACTCTTCTTTCCACTATCTATCATCTTATAAGCATCTTCTGCGCTTCCATATCCCGTTATTTTAACCCATTTGTTTGGTTCAAGCTCTTTGTAGTGCTCAAAAAAATGCTTAATTTTTCTCTTTATAGGTTCTGAGACATTTGTTATGTCCTTTATATCACTAAAGTTTGGATCAACCTTATCTATAGGTACTGCAATTATCTTAGTATCAGTTCCCTCTTCATCCTCCATAAACGCAACGCCTATTGGTCTTGCTTTTATAAAGCTCCCCGGAATAAATGGCTGATTGCTCATAACAAGAATATCTAATGGGTCCCCATCCTCTCCAAGCGTTCCGGCAATAAAGCCGTAATTGAATGGATATACCATGGATGTAAACAATACGCGGTCCACTTTCAATATTCCACTCTCCTCATCAATTTCATATTTTATGTTTGAGCCCATTGGTATTTCTATAAATGCATTAACAACTTTTGGCGCGTCCTTTCCAATTCCTAGTTTCATAAGATCACAACATTTATTCTTAAAAAATAAATATAAGCATATCTATATTGATAGGAAAATTTGATATACTAAACGTATTTTTAAATGTTAATGTTTATATGGCCTGATGTGATGAAGTTTTGTTATGACTGTTTGCTGGTTAGTTTTTAATATTTTTAAATTTAACAGCAGCGTTCATCATTATGTTTAATTCATTCTCAGAGAAAAGATTTTCAAATATTATACGCTTATTCTTTGTTATAAATTCAAGTGCTTCAAGTCGTGATGGGTTCATCGTTTTGAAAAGTATATTTTCAGCACTATTCTCTTTGAAATGATGTCCAATATCCTCAAACCAATTTCTAAAAAGTTTGCTATATCTCATTAATATAGATATTGTAGAAACGGCAAGCAAAAATCTTTTAAGTTCTTCAATACGTTCAACAAGCTTGCCCGTTAATTCATTTTCGCTGTTTTCAAGCTTGCTAATCATTCCCATATAATTATTGTAAATTTCCTGCTCTCCATCAACAATTTTGCCAATAACGAAAAGCTTTTTTTCAATCTCATTTGTACCCTCATCAGCGGTTACTAAATGTCCATCAATTTTAAGTCTTTTAGCCTCTATCTCTCTATCAAGTGTCTCTATTGCTTGAGATGTTAGCTCCTCTTGCGCCCGCGCGCATATATCTTGGCATAGTAACCAAGCTGGTATATCGTCCATATAAACACTGATTATTATTTGCAGATTATTGTTTCTTTTCGATCTATTCGTTCTGATATTACTCCTTCCTTATCATATAAATATGCTGTTAAATTAAGTTCGTATTCACCAGGATAGTTATTGGGCCTAGTATAAATTTTAATGCGCTTCTCAATACCTCCTTTAGGTTCTATAATACCGATACGTGTCCTTCCAATATCTAGCATTTTATCATGTGCTAAAGATAATGGGTGCTTAACTAAAAGATCGCACTCACACCAAAAATTTAAACTATCATGGGTATTCGAGAAGTTCAATATTATAAAAAATTCATTTTTTATGTTCTGTTTGAGCTCTTGTGGGTCAAAATTTATTTTAAGTTCAATATTTTCCATAAAATCACTAAAACATAAAAGAGCAATGTTGTATATTAAGTTTATCAGCAAATAAATATAAACTTATTTAATGCAATTTATAGATAGTGGTATTATATTATGATAAATGAATCCAAGCTTATTGAAGGTGAAATTACGCTAAGAGATCTGCGTCTCTCAGACGAAGTGAGTGAGACAAGGCGTTCTATAGTGCGTTATCTTGCACTCTCAATGGGAATAATTAATCCAGGTGAATCAAGGCAATCGGCCGTTTCGGTTTTGGATGCAATATTACACTTCCAATTTTCTTTAAGGCGTGATCCTAGCGTGTCAGAACTTTCTGAATATATAGGGTTAAATTGGGCGCCAATAAATGAGAAAACTTTAAGATATCATCTGCTGCAATTTAAAAAGGCAAAAATCATAAATAATGAAAAGGGTAGATATTTTATATTTAATCCGAAAATAGGGGACAAATATGATGAATCTGTATGGGTTAATAGCTATATAGATAATATAATGTCTCCTATTAAGGAAAAGATGATCCTTGCACTTAAAGAGCTTAAAAATAGATAAGATGTGAATTATATGGATAAGAGAGAATCTACAAATTTGAATACTCATAACGATTTAGATAAAAATAAAAAAGGCAAAAGCAACGCATTAATTTATTTAGGTATAGTGGTGGTTGTAGCGCTTGTGGTATATATAGCATTAAGCAATCTATCCAGCGGCAAGGCATCAATAAATGTATTGTTAAGTGCTCCAAATTCAACAAATCTATACCCTCTTAATACAACAAGATTCATTTTACAGGTCAATAATACAGGTTCCTCATATATTAAAAATCTTGATGTAGGGTTTTATTTAGGAAATGGAACACTTTCAGTTTATAATGTGTCGTTACCCCCAGGTAAAGGCGCCCGTATACCTATAAATTATACATATGCTATTGCTGGCACTTATAATTTCAAGGCGATTGTGGATCCTGGAAGTATATTTAATTTTACAAATAATAGTATAAAATCATCAAATATTATAATAACAATAAATCAGCCAGCTTCACCATCAAAAATTTTAGAATTCCCAAATGGTAATATAATATCTGCATATAATTTTTCATTTATGGGTAGTGCATTCCCACTTGTGGCTGCTCAAACCAGCTATTATAATGTTAGTAAGATTAATGCTATTTTTTCTGTTGATCCATCAATAGAACACATAATGGTTGGTGATCTTTATGGCCTTATATACAGTTCAATAGGTACTTATGTTAAGTATGCAAACGGTAGCAGTGCGGAGAGTATGCTCTTAAGTGGTACAGGTCCAGCTCCAATATATAGAATAATGTCAAGCTTTGGATTTAACAGCATAAAAGAAAACAATACCGATGTATTTTTCATTTCTAATGGTATAATATCTTGCCTCTCGTATAATAAGGGTTGGACAGAACTATCAATATATAATGGCATTGGCAGCTGCTATACGAGCCTACCACTTAACATTTCATATATATTTAACAGATCCGTTTTCAACAAATATAATATAACGTATTATGCACAAGGATTTAGATATATAAATTCGACAGATCTTGGCGCCCTGTATGGTTTTGATAATAATTCAAATTATTGGTACAATGTCTTTAATATAAGTAATGGCTTTTTTGTGAGTGGAATATCCTCCAATAATAATATGCTTGTAAATAGCAGCAAGTGCTTTGGCATTATTTCAAATACCAGCGCTGTATGTTCGATATATATAGCACCGTCAAAGACATTAACATCTCCATTTGGGGTTATTAGATCAACGGAGTTCACTAAGAATTATAACTTCACAATATACTCATTTGTAAATAATACACAGTTAATCGATGCCAGTTATAATGCCGAGCATCTTATAGCGGCTCTTAATAGTACAGAAAAGCCAATATTGTGGATGAGCGCGGTAAATAATACATGCTTCTTTTCAAATACAAATGCGATATCGTGCAATGTTATGAACTTTTCGTATACTACTAACCAAGCTACATTATCTATAAAAAATAATCTCAATAGCAGCATAAAATTAACAAATGGTTCGTGCTATATGAGCGGGCTTGAATATAATAATGTAGTTAATGTTACAATAGGTTCGCACGCATCAAATACTATAGTATTATCATGCAAAAATATATTGGTTCCAGTGATATCAGGAGAGAGTAGTTACATACTATCATTTACATACAAAAATACCACAGCAAATTATAATGTTACTGGAATATTGAACGTGTCAAATATAATATAGCCCTATAATCATAGAATAGCGATTTTCAATGTATAATATTTAATGATACGTATCACAATTGAAATGGTGCTATGGTATCCTTTATACCTATTCTAATAGTTATTGTCGTATTTGTGCTAGTAGCAATACGCGGCGCAATCCATAAAAAATTAAGGATATGGTTGATAACTATGGCTGGCGCACTAGTTATGCTGCTATTTGGTCAAATATCTATTAGTTCAGCAGTTACATACATAAATTTTGATATAATACTTTTTCTTTTAGGTATATTCATAATTGGTGTCGCATTAGAAGAGAGTGGATATATCTCTTACATATCATACAAGCTTTTTAAACATGCACGATCAACAAATACATTGATATTGTTAATAATATTTGGCATGGGGTTAATATCAACAATACTAATGAATGATGCTGTTGCAATAATTGCTACTCCTTTACTACTCATGATATCAAAAGAGAATAAAATAAACTCAAAAATGCTACTTTTTGCACTAGCATTTTCAATAACCATCGGAAGCGTTATGAGTCCTATAGGGAACCCTCAAAATTTAATTGTAGCATCAAATAAATTAATAACAAATCCATTTAGCACATTTTTCATTTACCTTACAATTCCAACAATAATAAATTTGTTCGTGCTTTATCTGTTTATTAATATATTATTCAAATCCGAGATGAATAGAAAAATAAGAATAAAAAAGCCTAAAATGCAAAATAATGATAATCTGTTTTCACTTTCAAAAATATCAATATTGCTGTTTTTAATTCTTATAATTGGATATATATTTTATAGTGCAATAAATATTAGTGTAAAAAATTATTTATTTTATCTTCCAATAGTTGCTGCACTTCCAATAATTATATTTAGCAAAAAACGGCTAAAGATAATAAAGAGTGTGGATTTTGGTACTATAATATTTTTTATATCAATGTTTGTCATAATAGGTGGTATATGGCAATCTGGCATATTGCAGTCAATAACATTGATAAAAAGTGCATCAAATTCACCATTAAATATAATGGTATTTAGCATGCTTGGAAGTCAGCTTATATCAAATGTGCCACTAGTATTACTGTATACAAATATATTAAGTAATATTAATTCAAATATACTGCAGCTAATGGCTCTTGCTGCAGGCAGCACTATAGCGGGTAATATGCTAGTTTTGGGTGCGGCAAGCAATGTTATAATAATAGGCATTGCAGAGAGGCGCAATCATAATATAACATTTGCTGAATTTGCTAAAATAGGGCTTCCACTTGCCCTAATAAATATGTTTATATACCTTGCATTCTTCTACCTTTGATTGCAATAACTTTTAATATACTACAATAGAATATAAGACTGTGATAGTATGGAAGCATATTGTGTGAAATGTAAGGAAAAGCGTGAAATGAATGATGCGAAGCAGGTTGTAATGAAAAACGGCAAGAAAGCAACATCTGGTACATGTCCAAAATGTGGAACAAAAATGTTTAAAATAGGAGGTTAATATAATTTATACTCCTATAAAATCCATTGCGCCGGTGCCTTCGGGGAATGCCCTACCATTTTCAGCTTCAACGGGCAACCCGAATTCTTTTGCTAATCTTGTAAGTTCGTTTAAGTCTATCATGCGTTTTACGTAGAGCTCTGGAAATGATATATTTCCTTGTGTTACTCGCTTTATTTCAAATGTGAGTACCTGCAGCATTCCCGCACGTTTCACACGAGCTTTTATTCTACCCTCTTTTAATATGTGTATAGCCATATCAGATAACATAAGATTATAATAAAAAGCAAAAGATAAATACCTTAAATGTGAGCGCTTTACTATGTCATACTCAAATAGTATTATAAGCGGTGTGCTATCTTACATATATTATACGCTTTCAAATGCATCAAGCAGCGTTTCTATAATATCTTTGATAATAGCAATAGCTGCATTCACCATAATACTTATGATTTTAGTTGTCTTATTTGTTTATCTATTTGGCTGGTTAGAGAGAAAAATAATTGCAAGAGTTCAGTCAAGACATGGCCCAACATATGTGGGTAAATTTGGTCTTTTGCAAAATTTTGCGGATGTAACCAAATTATTATCAAAAGAGAATATAATGCCAAAAAACGCCGATATGCCATTATTTAATATAGTAATGCCAATAACATATGCGCTTCTTATATTTACATTATTTTTCATTCCACTATCAGGTTCTTTTGTAGGCATAAATGCAACTATAAGTCTGCTGGTTGTTTTTACAATACTATCTTTTTCACCACTTTTGCTCTTTTTGGTCGCATGGACTAGTGGCAATAAATTTGCTTCAATAAGCGCCCAAAGATCCGTAATGGTTATGATAAGTTATGAAATTCCAATGTTATTAGTTGTCGTTGCATCCGCCATGCTATCACGCGGTTTTAGTTTGTATAACATAGTTCAGACGCAGAGCAATGTTTGGTTTGTTCTTATAATGCCTATAGGATTTATAATATTTTTTGTAGTTATGCTTGCAGAGATGGAACGCCCTCCATTTGATGTGCGCGAGGCAGATAATGAGTTAATAGCAGGATGGCTTACTGATGTAAGTGCCCCATACTATGCGCTTGCTCTATTTACTGATTACACTAGGGTATTTGTAGGGTCACTTCTTATATCATTAATATTTTTAGGAGGTTGGCTCGGCCCATCATTTCTTCCTGCAATATTCTGGATTGCAATAAAGGTAATAATTGTCAGTGTTGCTATAATACTTATCAGGGCTACAACAATACGTATGAGGATAAATAATATAATTAGAAATGGATGGCTTTATTTAACCCCACTTGCTATAATAAATATTATAGTTACATTTTTGATTTTTGTAAGATAATTTAGCTATTCAGGCGCTTTAACAGCTTAATTTTACCAAAATTTATTGTTTCATTATAACCTATAGCTATAGCATCCATTCCATCAATATTTATGCTATTAAGTATAGGAGATATAAAACCAATTTTTCCCCCATTCATTATTGTACCTAAAGCAAAATAACTAATTGCTGGGAGCACTAATAAATTTTTATTGTGATATTTTCCATAAAGAAAGCATTTTAGTCGTTCAATCTTTCCACTATTACTTGTTATTTTAATTGAAGGGTGTTCGTGCCCCATAACCAGAAAATCTATTGTTTTATAATTATTTGTAGGCATAAGTTCCCCATGGAAAAAAAGATATCTACCGCTTACGAATTCATTATCATATACTTCTATATTGAATGAATGCTTATATTTATTTATATAATTATCATGATTACCTTTTACTAATATTATTTTAATGTTATTTTTTCCAATGTAATTAAAAAAATCATAAAGTTCATTAAATTCATGTACATTGGTTGAAGAAAATTCATTTTTTACATCACCATTTATTATAAGTAATTTAGGTTTAAGTAAATCTATTGTATAATCTAATTGCTCCTTTATACTCTTTAAATTTACGTGTGGTATAAAAACACCTTTTGTGGCCATCATATCTTCATAGCCAAGATGTAAATCAGAGCATACCAATGCAGATAAGCTTTTAATATATAATATGGGTTTACCATCAATTAATTCTATATCAGAATTTAGCATCATAAAATCATTTTTTTATTTCAGCAATTATAAGAGAGCCCCTACGCCTAATTTTAATCTTTTTGCCTATTTTAGATGAAATTTTTTTAAATGCCTCTTCCGTCATTGCATGGTTTCCGATAAGCATTTTAGATAAATAGTTCATTTTATTCTTATCGCTCTCATATATTATAAAAATGCCACTGGGAATCAGCGAATCTAATATATAATTTATAGAGGTTTCTTTGTCGGGCCAGTGGTGGAATGATAATGAGGAAAATATTATGTCAAATTTTTTATTTTTGGGCAGTTCCCTATTAGAACCAAGAATAAATTTGACAGTGGTGTTATTTTTATTTGCTATATCTACCATATATGGCGAAGGATCAATCCCATAATATATACCTTTGCGCTTTTTCGCTATACTTTTTATTACAACACCGGTGCCGCAACCAATATCTAATAAACTATTAAATTTTTTAGTAAAAATATCAGATATTATTGCATTATAGATATCTTTACTCGCAGGTATAATAGTAAAAAATTTATACATTTTAGACATTACAAATCCAAAACGTTCATCTTTTTTTTCATATAAGCTCCGATTTTTTATCATATTCAAATACCGGATATATATCGATGGGAAAATCTTTTAGCTCTCCTATTGCTTTTTCAATTTCTTTTGGTATAAAATTGTATTTTTCTACGAATGCTTTGGCTAATTCATAACTGCCGGATGCTTGTATATTTAGAAACTCCTCCAATAACAACGTTATTCCATTATGCATATTTTTAGAATCAAAGCCGAATCTATTATTATCAAATTTTATGCCACCTTTTGACTTAAGGTAATTATACTCCATCATCATAGCCATACCATGCGCTTCACTTATACCAAATCTTATAGCTCTAAATATGTTTATTAGATATGTGGCATATATTTCATCAATGTCATTTTGTATTATTTTTTTGTTTATAAGATACTCCGCCATATAAATTCCACAAATATCCGCCTTTGCCTCTTCAATTCCAGAGTTAAATTCCATCATTCCATCCGAAACCGGTAATTTAACCCCATCCTTTATTATAAACGCCGGCCCTAAACCATGTGATAGCTCGTGAAATAGGACAAATTTAAAATGAGCATCAAAATTTATGTATTTTTTTTGCGATTCAAGTATTAGCGTATCTATCATAGGTAGTACGAGTTTTGTGAATTTTTCGTTCATTATATTTTTAATTAACACTTTTTTACTACCTTTAACCTCTCTTACTTTATTATCATTAGGTAAATTATATGCTTGTGCTCTATAACCACCATTTGCTCCTCCTCCAGAATATATAAGATTTGTGACTAATGTGTGTGACTCTTGGCTTTTTTTGGTAAAATTATATTTTTTATCAACAGGGAGAGCATTGTCTATTTCGTTTAAATATTTTGAATATAACTCCAATTTTTTACTCTCATCATAATTTCTTATATGTATAAAAGATTCGAATGATGCTTTATAACCAAATAACATATCATCATAAACTTCATAAGGTCCTAATGTCGCATCTATTTTGCTATCAAGATCAATGTACAAAACTTCAGAGTTAAAATAGTCATTGCTTAAGAATGCTTTTGCTCTTTCATGTAAAAATTTTTTAAGCGATTGATTTGTAGTTATCTGTGCTGCATCCTCAATAATATTTGAAATTGATTCTAATAATTCTGCATATTCCTCAGAATATGGAACTGCTATTAGCTCATTGTTTCTTCTTTTTATTACGGTATAAAAACTTGTAAACGCATCCTTATTATTAGAATTATTTATGTGATCTAAAAATTCTTTTTTGCTAATATCATATGGGTAAAACTCTACGCCTAATGGGCGTTTGAAATCAACGGCAAAAGGCGCATCATCATTTAGTCTATCCCACGGGCTCATATTCCACATAAAATATTTTAATATATTTTGGTTTTCTGAAGAGAGCTTTTTTATTATCTCTTCATTTTTTTTATATATTTGCAGAAGATATAATTTGTCTATTAATTTAGACGCCTCTACAAGCTTTTTTACTACTTTAAGCTCCTCAGTTGAGAAAAGGGAAGCATCAAATGGAATATTCACTTCAATAATTTTATTAAGCCTATTATTTATATTTAAATTATCGTTCATATTAAAGAATAAGAAGGAAAATTTAATATGCTATTTCTCTAAACCCTCTACTCTATCTATTAAATTTTGTAAAATATCCTCAATTTTTACAATGGTCTGACTTGGTAATATCTCATTTAATCTTGATAGTTCTTTTCTTGCAAGATTTCTTAAAACTAGTAATCTATCTATGCTATATAATTCTTCTGTACTAAGATGCTTTGCATGCAATCGTTCTTCATCTACAACGGTCATAACCCTATAACCATTTATGGGTTTTGTGAATGGATCAGAGCGTGAATTATTCCGAATAATTTTTCGCGGATTAATATTTATCTCAGCCAATCGATCGCCTATATATATATTGTGGTTGTAGTTTATATATTTAAACGTATCGTTTAATACGAGTCTGGGACAAAAGTCGTTAATTAATCCTCTTTATTAGTTACTATTAGGTACACTTCTTTTCCGATATACTCTTTTGGGCAGTCTACTTTCGCCCCGGTTCCGAACGGAGTTACTTTTTTAATCATAAATCCAACTATACCACGAATTTTGAGTTCTGTTTTTCTGTTGAGTTCAACTTTTTTCATAGCACCACTTAATATATATTAAATATATATTTAAATATCTTTCTATCTAATAATAATATGATGAAAAAGAACAAAAGGTTAACTAATAAACAGGTCCAAAAATTTCTCAACGAGTTTAGGGACTTAATGGAAGTTTATGGAACATTATCGATGAAAAGCCCAACAAATTGGAAACTATATGAAAAAGAATATGCCGAACGTATAAGATATGTTGCAAAAGAATTGAACAATCTCACCAAACGTGCGATTGATAGTATTAACATTAAAAGTTCGAATGTTGGAAGGCCTAAAAAATTATCGCTTCAACAAAAAGTAGTTGTATTGCTCTTAAAATCAATTTTTTCTGAAAATAATAGGCCGATGGCAGGATTACTATCACTTTTCGGCGCATTTTGTAGTATTGATATTAGTTATAAAACGATAGAACGATTATATTCAGATGAACTAATATAAATGATCTTATACAATATGTTTATTTTTACAGAAATCATCATTATGCTTAATATGCTTATACCCGCAACAATTAATGATATGCCTGCAATTGATCCTAAAAGAATACCAGGTGAGCCCGTTATAGACGATACTGTTTGGGCTATCTCCCGAACGGGGAATATAGTAGTGCTGCTTCTATAAACATTTGTAAATTATACTTAAATATAGATTGTATGTTTTCGCATTCAAAACAATTAATAAAATAGACAATAGTAGAACATCAATGCAATGCTTTATATTTATTATCGAATAAAGCATTTGTTGATTTAGTGAAAAACGTATCTATTATAGGGAGCACCGGATCGATTGGTAGACAGACCTTAGATATAATTAGAATGGATAAGCGCATAAATGTTGTGGGTCTTTCAGGAAATAATAATCTTGAATTATTAGAGCGTCAGGTGCTTGAATTCAAGCCTAAATACGTATGGTCTCCAAAAATAACTTCTTCATGTTGGAATAATTCATATGTAATGCCACAGGAGGCAATTGCAGCGCTTTCTGAAAATGATCTCGTGATAATATCAACGGTTGGTTCTGCGGGGTTACTTTCAACGATTAATGCAATAAATGCTAAAAGGACCATTGCTATAGCAAATAAGGAGGTACTTGTTATGGCTGGTAGTATTGTAATGGAAACTGCAAAAAAACAGGGCGTTAAAATACTTCCAATAGATAGCGAACATAATGCTATATGGCAATGCCTTATGGGAGATTGCGAGATGCGTTCGGGGGTTACATATGGTCCTATAAAACGTATTATATTAACAGCAAGTGGCGGGGCGTTCAGAGACCATCCTATAGAAAAACTGGCGAGCGTTTCGGTAGAGGAGGCGCTCGCCCATCCTACATGGGTTATGGGTAAGAAGATAACTATAGACTGTGCCACCTTAATGAATAAGGGTTTTGAGGTAATAGAGGCGCGATGGCTCTTTGGTATAGACTTTAGTAAAATAAGTGTTTTTTTACATAAAGAGAGTATAATACATGGTATGGTGGAATTTAATGATGGTTCATATAAGGCGCTTCTAAGTTATCCTGATATGCATATGCCCATCAAACATGTTTTATCTTATCCAAAAAGGCCATGTTCTGAATGGAAGCAGCTTGATCTTGTAGCTGTAAAAACATTGAGTTTTTCTGAGTTAGATATTAATAGGTATCCTTGTTTTAGGCTTGCACTATCCGCTGGAAGAATAGACGGTAGTATGTCCGTTGCATTAAATGCCTCAAATGAGGCTGCAGTTGGTCTTTTTTTGGATAAAAAAATTGGTTTTGACATGATACCAAAAATAATTGAAAAAGAGTTATCATACCATCAAATAGAATATAACCAGAGTATACATAGTATAATAGAACTGGATAATGAAATAAAAAATAGAATAAGAAGAGACTACGCGTAGTCACTTTCTTAGATGCTTTTTATATTCCTCTAATGCTATACTGCGAAGATGCTTGTGTATATCGTTTACACCCTCCACAAATCGTCTATCCTCTTTTTCTTTATCTGTTAGTATTGTTATAACTATATTGGATAGTTCCTTTGCCATTCGTGGTTCTATATACACTTTACCATCGTCAATTTTTTGCTTACGCTGCTCTATTAAGGCACGTACATTGGCATGTAACATCTTTACAACCTCAAATCTCTCATATCCCATATCAAGTTCGCAATCTTCTACTTTGTTAATTTTGAGTGACAAATTTCCTATTTTATGTGCAATTTCTTCAAGAAGTGTGGCTCTTTCAAGTGTTCCGAGCTCTGTTAGCTGTAGTTTTTTTGCGCCTAAAACTATCTCAGAGTATGCTATGCTGTTAACTAATTTCATATTTTCATTCTTTTCCATGGTTTCACCTAAGTGTTTATTATAGAGTAATTTGTTTGATCATCAAGATATTTAAGGATTATGGCATACTACAGCATGCTACAAAAATCTAAATATCTCTGTTAGAAGCAATTAAAGATTTAATGATCATTGGGAGATTGCTAATATCCGAATATCTTATTATTTTTATATGAGGTTTATCTATTACCAAATAATTGTTGTATTTTAGATCATTTACCACTACGATTATATTCATATAATTTCTATTGTTTAGCATTTTTATCGTATCATTTATATTTTTTCTACCCGTTTCGTATTCTATACATATGCTACCATTATAATATGCTATAATATCCGGTCCTTTACCATTCGTGATAATATTTTTTATACCACTATTCGAAAGTATTTCTGATATATTCCTAATACATAGTTCATGTTCAATGCTTAAATTATTCTTATTGTTAATTACATACTCTGTATTAGATTTATCAATATATCCAAATCTTAAAAGATCAGAGTTTTTTAATTTCTCTAGTTCTATTGAGTTTAAGTTTGCATTTTTAATAATCCAATTTAATGGAACTATCTTTTTGGATAATTTTTTTATTAAGGGTGTTTTTTCATCAAGCTTTTCTTCTATGTTGTTTGTAGATATATGCAAATTTGAATAATGTGGGGTTTTGATAATTATAGGTTTTAAATTATAGCTTGATACTATTGCAGTATTCTTTTTGAGGGTACCGATTGTAGATTTAATAATATTTGATTTTTCTTGTATTCCAGAACCTATAATATTTGAAATGTATGCGATTTCTGATGGTTCTCTTAGCCCAAACGATATTATTGTAGAGGTATTGGATACAATTCCATTTGGCAGTATTGGGGTATTTGATACAAGTACCATACCATAACCAAATTTTCGCGCTTCTATAAAGAAGTGAGATAAAATATCCCCAGCCCTATCTATTAGCGCTTTGCCTTCATCAATTACTATATATCTTGAAATGCTTATGTTAATGCCATCATTTTTCATATGTCTATATAAAAATTCTATTATACTATCTATATACATAATTCGCAAATCATTATTTCTTATATTAGATAATTGAAAGACGCAGCTTTTATCGAAAATTTCTTGTGGGTTTATAGCACTATTATCTGGTATTATTTTGGAAAGTGTATAAAATCGTTGCAATATACTATCGATTCTATTTTTTTCATTTAGGTTACTAGCATTTTTTTTAAATATAAGCAATTCTGATATAAAACTGTTTATGTTAGGTTGATTATCACTGCTAGAAAAATGTGTAAACTTTCTATACATATAGCTAAGCACTCTTCTTATCATATTTTCCTGCAGTGCTCCAAATGTATAAACCTTACTAAATAATTCTATTAGATTGTTTATTTTTTCATCGGGTAATAATCCATCTAGTGCAAAAAAGTTAAATGGCCTATAAGCTAAATTATACAAATTTCCTCTTATTAATTTTAAAATATCTGAATGTTCATTATGTCCATCAAATAAAATTATAGGTATTTTGCAATTATTTATTTCGATTATTAATGATTTAATCAAGGTGCTTTTTCCATAACCAGAAGAGCCTACTATAAGAATATGTGGATTTGCCTCAGTTTTGGCATCTAAATATATATCTTTGAAACTATGTTTCCATCTAAATTCATTAAATGTTCTAATATTTGCATGCCCTCTTATAAAATCCGCTCTTAATACCTTATCTAATTTGAGCGTACTAATAGATCTGCCTATAAAAAAAGAGGCATCACGTTCCGCTCTGTCGCGTTTTTTAAAATACTTTAACATATTAACACACAATATTTTGTAAAAGAAACAGAAGACAGAATTTACCATATCTATGGAATAAATATATATTTGTAATTAAACGTGTGCAAACACAAGCAATATATATTACATTAAGTTAAGCTCTAATGTGGTGCTTTTTTGCTAAGTGATCGATATAAGCACATTGATATTGTAGAATCTGATGATTATTCTTCTAGAATAGCTATGCAGTGCAATGTGTTTATGCCAAAAGATGAGCTTTTACGCTCTTATAGTGTACTTAAGTACATAGATAGTGAAGCAAGGTACGAGCGTTTTAGTAATCTATTAAAAAAATTATCTTTTATTGGTGTTCCACTAAATATGAGGCTTAATTTAATGGAGAATATATCTGCAGGCAATTCCAATTTCCTTGTAATCGAGCATTTGGCCTCAAAGATAGAAAAAATACCTGAGTATATGGCGATATTCAAGGGGTGTATATTCTCTAATGCTGAAACGGTATATGTATTATTACAAACACCATTGCTTTCATATACAGCAAAAAATGTCAAAAGTATGATTGACATATATTTAAATTTGGATATTAAAAAAGAGGAACTCAAAACGTTAATAATTGAAAATCCGAATGTTTTAAATTATGAATCGATAAATACGATTAGAATAGTACGGTTATTTACATCACTTGGGATGGATTTAAAAGATCTAAAAGAATTAGTTATAAAAACATCATCTGATAGTATTTTCGCGTTTTTTGATTTCAATATTATAAAGGATCAATTTATAATAGAGCAACTAAAATCTTATGGATTTGAAAATAGCGACATAGTTAATCTTGTGAAAAAGGATCATCATGTTCTTATAAGTGACAATTTAGTAAATCTTATGTTAGAGCATATGAGCTCTTTTGATATACCAAAATCTACAATCAAAGCAATTATAATGGATGCACCTACATTATTGTACTCAAAATCTATAATAAATTCACTAAATGTTATACATGCGCATAATCTTAAAAAATATATGAAAATGTTAATATATAAGGATCAAAAGCTATTTGTTGACATTTTAATAGGAAAAATTGATATAGATCTTATATACTCTGCAAGAATAAATATGCTTAGAAATGCGGTGGTTGATGAGGATGAATCTAACTAATAATAAAAAAGTTGTACCTCTACCCATTATGGAGTTGATACGTATTTATGACCGGGATGTTTATGTGTCATACAAACTGCAAAACAATTCTGATTATACTATAAATTCTACTAAACATAGTATAAAAATTTTAGAAGAGATGGGTGCTGAGTTATGCTACATAACTGATATGCTTAGTAGTAATTCTATACCAAATCCAAATAAGCTGCTTGAATTTAGAAGCGTAATGTCAAAAGAATCATTTTCAGATACACAGATATTACAAATTTTAGGGCATAAATATGTCAATATAAATGAATTTAATAAAATAAATGCAAATATATCAAATGCTATATTAAAGGATATTTTAGGTGATGATTGGAAATTGTTTACACTTCAAAATCCATCAATAATAAATATAGATTACGTTAAGATCTCCACAGTATTAAATATATTGACAAAATATATGGACCTAAATTCAATAGGTTCGATGTTAAAACTAAAAGGCAGCGCAATGTTTGATATAAATATTGAGTCTATAGAGCAGACAATACGCGCATGCATAAATGCTGATTTAAATCATATAATACCAAAAATTATCTGTCAAGCTGAGTTATTACCGGAAAATTATTGCAATGCATCAAATATATTAAAAACGCTAAGTAATTTAGGTATTAGTAATGCGGAGTTAAAAGATATTAATATACAAAATCTATTCTTTTTTTCACATGATGATTTTAAGAATTCGATAGATGTGTTAAAAAAACTGCATTTAAGTAATGATGAAATAATACAAGTAATTAAATCAGGAGCAAAAATATACGAGTACAATATAGAAGCTAATGCAATAGTTGACATATTTAATAAACACAAATTGGATTTTGTTAAAATAAAAGACTACATTCTCTCAAATTTAGAAATATTATTTAACAAAAGCGAAAGTACACTAAATATACTAAATACGATGTATTCATCTATGTTTGAAGAGGATTGTAATGATATTATATATAAAAATTCCAATATTTTAGCATTGCAATATAAGATCTTTAAAAATAATATAAAAACGCTATTAACTATTTGGCCAAATCCCGAAGTTTGTTATAAAATAATTATATCAAATAACACAATTTTAGCTGCAAATAATGGAGAGATAACCAAATATGTTAAAAAAATAAAAGAATGTGGATTTGATAAAAGTCAGTGTGCCATGCTGCTTTTTCATGGTGGTAATTTTAATAATGGACATGCTCATATTGACAGATTTAATGCACTATCAATTCTAAAAGAATAATTTAATAAATTAGGTTTTGTTATAATCTTTAGTGTTTTTAGTGTCAAAAAGTATTCCAAATGAGAAGCTAAAGGAAAAAATAAACATGATAATGTCTAGAAAAGAGGAACATATAGATATATGTCTAAATAGTAATGTATCATTCGAGCAAAAGACGCTATTCGAATGTGTTAAAATACTAAATAATCCTATACCGGAAATAGATCTTGATGATATAGATACATCTGTTAGTTTTTTAGGGCATCATTTTTCTGCGCCTATAATGGTCGGAGCAATGACCGGTGGAGCAGAACGTGCCAAACTTATAAATAAGAATATAGCAATGGCAATAGAGCAGCTTGATTTGGGTATGGTTGTAGGCAGTCAACGCGCTGCTCTATACCATAAAGTATTGGAGGATACCTACACTATTGCAAGAAAAATGGCCCCCAATGCTTTTATAGGTTCAAATATTGGCGGCGCCCAAATATCTTCAGGATTTTCGATAAATGATGTTAATAAATTAATAGAAATGCTTGACGCTGATGCACATTATGTGCATCTTAATCCCTCACAGGAGTTGGTGCAGCCTGAAGGAGAACCAAAATATAAAAATGTGCTCAAAGGAATAAAAAGTATTGTTGACAGTATAGATATTCCCGTTATAATAAAGGAGGTAGGCGCCGGAATAGATGGGGGATCAGCAAAAAAATTGGAAAATATAGGTGTTAAATCAATAGAGCTTGCAGGTGCTGGAGGGACTAGCTATACTGCAGTTGAATATTATCGTGCTAGAACTATGGGTATGGAAGATAAAGAGCGCCTTGGAAAAATTTTATGGGATTGGGGTATACCTACAGCAGCATCTCTATATTTAGTAAAGGATAATGTTAAAATTCCTATAATCTCATCTGGTGGTATGCGTACTGGGCTTGATGTAGCAAAAGCGTTAATTATGGGTGCGTCAATGACAGCTTTGGCATTACCTATACTAAGACCTGCAACAGAATCAGATTCGGCGGTTAAAAAAAGACTCGAACAGCTAATATATGAATTAAAAGCTGTGATGTTTTTAACAGGTTCTAAGAATATATCGGAATTGAAGAATGCCAAGTATATAATAACTGGAGAATTGAAGGATTGGATTGGGATAGATAAAATAAGATAGGGAATGGAGAGAGGTTCCATTCCTTTGGAGTTAGAGATGATATTTGCACTTATTTTGTTTATATCAATTGATATGCTGCATGTATATTCTTTGTAGATGCCATTTGCGGCATGTAGTCTACATACGATATACGCGCTTATCATATCCTCTATTGATTGGCAGATTTGTTCTGTTATGCTTTCAAGTATCTGCCTATTTATGTGTTCATCATGGCATTCCTCTCTTACCATTTCTGATACTATCTTTTTCATCTTTCTCCTCACCGTAGCTATCCTATCTATTCTACCCAGTTTTTTCAATCCATCACCCAGAAAACGAGGCAGCACCATCACATCTGTCATGTTGCCGCGAAACTTACGTTCCACCATTTATATAGCGATGGCGCGCTCTTTTCATATTGAATTTAAGAAGTATAAATATTTATATATTACTAAAATATTTTTACTTAAGTAAACAAATAGATACAAAAATAGAAAGCATTATAAATTTTTTATACGTATTATTATT